>NZ_WQQD01000002.1:0-95390 GCF_018785605.1 Blautia sp. MCC270 | reverse complement strand
AAAAAGATTGCAATGTATAATTCTTTTTTACCATACATTGCAATCTTTTGGAATACTATGTTCTAACTAAATGGCATTGGGCCGTCTGCCCTTCTCGCGCTCTTCCCCTCCTGGCCACGTCGCTGTTCGGCGTTGTAGTGGGTGTGAATGTTCTGACAGGGTGCGGGATTCGGGGGTGTCGAGAAGGGGAGGCTGTGCCGATCTGTTGGATGGTGGATAATAATAAAAAGGATCTGTAAAAGGCGAGATTTTACAAATAGTTCTGCCTTTTTCAGATCCTTTTTTGTTAGTAATTGTAGGCTCCCTCATAAGCATTGCATCGTTCTTTCCGATGTCCCTGCTCTACACAGGAGCTGCACCGGTCACAAAATTCCTGCTCATAGCAAGTAGAACAGACACATCCCTTACAGGCATCCCGGTCATAAGCCGGCGTGCAGGTAAAAGGAAGAGTATCCTTCGTAGTTTCCGTACTCATAAAGATCACGCTCCTTTTTTCTATATTATAGACCTATCAAAAAAGCGTTTCAATATAAATAATCAGAAAATATAAAGAAATACCTGATAAAAAGTTACTTTTCACTCCATTCTCAGTAACACGCTTCGCGATGCACAGAATTTATACTGATTGTATAAATTCGCGCGGTATGTCTCGGGTTTTCTGTGACCTTCGCTCACAAAAAACACTTCGCGGAATATTACCATTGAATAGTAAGGATAAAAATCGGCACAACGTTTCACATCCAACACAGTAGAATCCATCATCCCGCCAATACAGAATCATATTCCACAACGCAGAACAGCGGCGTGGCCAGGAGGGGAAGAGCGCGAGAAGGGGAGACGGCCTTCGCTAACTCCGAGTGCTTCCCCTTCTCGCAAACCTGCCCACGCCAAAGTGTCCCCTCGAAAGGAAAAACCCCAACTCACAGCAGTTCGCAACAGCGAAAAAAGTGCCAGCTAATAAGGATGCCACAACATCCCTATCCTACCGGGAGGAGCTCCACCGTCCGGAAGCTCCGCAGGGAAGAACCAGACCACTTTCTGTTACAGGAAGTCCGATCTCCTGTGACTCCACATTACCCTTCCAGGGTTTCAGCTCCGTAGCAAGCATATAAGTCAGAACAGCCGGTGCAAGACCTGTAGTATAGGAATTTACCAGGAAAAACAGCGGATCATCGCTGAGGATCTTCGTACAAAGCTTGATCAGCGGATGGATCGCATCCTCGATCTTCCAGATTTCGCCCTTAGGTCCGCGGCCGTAAGAAGGCGGGTCCATAATGATCGCATCATAATGATTTCCTCTGCGGATCTCACGCTCTACGAACTTCACGCAGTCATCCACAAGCCAGCGGATCGGCGCACCGGAAAGTCCGGAAGCAGCAGCATTCTCTTTTGCCCAGTTCACCATACCTTTGGAAGCGTCCACGTGAGTAACGGAAGCACCGGCTGCAGCTGCAGCCAGAGTAGCGCCGCCGGTATAGGCAAAAAGATTTAAGACCTTGATCGGGCGTCCTGCATTGCGGATCTTTTCACCGAACCAGTCCCAGTTCACAGCCTGCTCCGGGAAAAGTCCTGTATGCTTGAAGCTGAAAGGCTTCAGATTAAAAGTAAGGTTCTTGTAATGAAGCTCCCACTGATGAGGCAGATCAAAGAACTCCCACTCACCGCCGCCACGGCTGCTTCTGTGATAATGTCCGTTCATATGCTTCCAGCCACGGTTTTTGCGGGGAGTATCCCAGATTACCTGCGGGTCCGGACGAACCAGAAGATAATCCCCCCAGCGCTCCAGCTTTTCTCCTTTTGATGTATCAATAACTTCATATTCTTTCCATCCATCTGCAATCCACATGATGATCAATACCTCTTTCATAATAGTAAATTTATAAGATATATATAGCATTTTTATATAGCATTTCCGGAGATTACTGTACCAGATCCGGCTGACCGGGACATGAATCCATAAAAACGCCATAATAATGTTTTTTCCAGTATAGAGGAAAAATGGATGCTGTGCAAGAGAAGTGCAGGATTTTCCACGAAAGATTTGACAACAGCGCTTTTACATACTAAAATGTACGCAGAGATTTTCTGCCGGGGCAGAGGCTTCCCGCTTCCGTGAAACTGTGGCTGTTTTTTGCGGAAGAGATTTTGCAGAGAATTCCTGACAGACAGAAATCGTTAACAGAAGAAACACAGCAACCGCAGATATGAAACTGTGCACAAAAAGAGGAGAAGCAAACTTATGAAAAAATATTGTGAGATGAGCAGGGAAGAGCTACTCGATTTAAAGAAAGAACTCGACCGTGAGTTCGACGAGATCAAAGCCGAAGGTCTGGCACTGGATATGTCCCGTGGTAAACCTGCACCGGATCAGCTTGATCTTTCCATGAAAATGATGGAAGTACTTGCAGGGGATGCAGATCTGAAATGTGAGACCGGTGTGGACTGCCGTAACTATGGAGTCATCGACGGAATCCCGGAAGCCAAGAGACTTCTCGGTGAGATGTCAGAGGTAGAGCCAGAGAACATCATCATCTATGGGAACTCCAGTCTGAACGTAATGTTCGATACCATTGCACGTTCCTATTCCCACGGAGTAATGGGAAATACACCATGGTGCAAGCTTGACAAGGTGAAATTCCTCTGTCCTGTACCAGGATACGACCGTCATTTCCGTATCACAGAATTTTTCGGCATTGAGATGATCAACATTCCGATGACTCCGGAAGGCCCGGATATGGACATGGTTGAGAAATATGTCAATGAAGATCCGGCAGTAAAAGGAATCTGGTGTGTTCCGAAATATTCCAATCCGCAGGGCTACACTTATTCCGAAGAAACAGTTAAGCGTTTTGCGCATCTGAAGCCGGCTGCACCGGACTTCCGTATTTACTGGGATAACGCTTACAGCATCCATCATCTTTATGATGACAATCAGGATTTCCTTCTTGAGATCCTTGATGAGTGTGCGAAAGCAGGAAATCCGGACATTGTTTATAAATTTACTTCTACCTCCAAGGTAAGCTTCCCTGGTTCCGGTATCGCAGCAGTTGCTGCATCCAAGGCGAACCTGGATGACTTCCGCAAATACATGACTGTACAGACCATCGGACACGACAAACTGAACCAGCTTCGTCACGTTCGTTTCTTCAAAGATATCAACGGATTGCATGAGCATATGAAGAAACACGCAGACATCCTTCGTCCGAAATTCGAGCTTGTTCTCGCAACACTGGATAAAGAGCTTAACGGACTTGGAATCGGTGAGTGGACCAAACCTCACGGTGGATATTTCATTTCCTTTGATTCTATGGAAGGTTGTGCGAAAGCCATCGTTGCCAAAGCAAAAGAAGCAGGCGTTGTTATGACTGGAGCGGGCGCAACCTATCCATATGGAAAGGACCCGAAAGACAGCAATATCCGTATTGCACCAAGCTACCCAAGCGTTGAGGAGCTTGGCAAGGCAGCAGAGGTATTTGTTCTCTGTGTGAAGCTTGTAAGTGTGGAAAAACTTCTGGAGAAATAAATCGATCACATCAGACTGCCCGGTATTTCAGCATGCGTAATACCGGGCAGTCATAACTATTGGAGAGAGCTCATGGATGAGGAAAAAGAAAAAATGAAAACAGGCAAAAAGTTGGTCATTGCACTGATCATGATCCTGCTGATCCTTACAGCAGGGGCTTATGGATATGGTGTACACTATTTTACAGATCATTTTTTACCGGGATCTCAGGTGAATGGTTTTAACTGCTCCTATAAAACTGCAGATGAAACAGAAAAGCTTCTTGCAAAGGAAGTGCAGGCATATGTTCTTACCGTTGATACAAGAAACAACGGAAAAGAGAGCATTACCGCAAAAGAAGCCGGACTGGTCTACAAGCCGGATGGCGGAGCCAAAAAGCTGATCAAGAAACAGGACCGGTACAAATGGTTCCTTGCTTTTAATCAGAAGAAAAAATATACACTGGCAACGGATACTGCTTATGAAGATCAGAACAAGCTGACAGAGGCTGTGAAGAATCTGAAATGCATGCAGAAGGACAATATGGAAAAGCCTGTAGACGCATGCATTAAGGATAATGGCGAAACCTACGAGATCCAGCCGGAAAAAGAAGGAACGACCCTGGATACAAAAAAGGTTCAGAAAGTGATCCGTGCAGCTGTTTCCGCAGGAGACAAAACAGTTAGTCTGGAAAAGAAAAACTGCTACAAAAAACCATCGATATATAAAGACGATGAAGCTCTGAAAAAAGATTGTGACCAGATGAACAAGATTATCAGCTGCGTGATCACCTATGATTTTTCGGACCGGTCGGAACAGCTTGACCGAAATACCATCAAAGACTGGCTGGTCAGGGACGCAAACGGAGATTATATAGTAAATAAAGATCAGGTTGCAGCTTATGTGAACAGCCTGGGATATAAATATGATACCTTTGGCTGCACGAGGACATTTACCACCTACGATGGCCGCCAGAAAACCATTAAAGGCGGTGATTACGGATGGGCTATCGATCAGACCGCAGAGACTGAATGGCTTTATAATGCCATTCTTGCAGGAACTACAGAAGTGAGACAGCCGGCGTATGCTTACAGCGGACTTTGCAGAGATACCAATGATATCGGAAATACATATGTAGAGATTGACCTGACCAACCAGAGAATGGTATTCTATAAAGATGGACAGCTTCTGGTAGATACACCGGTAGTTACCGGCTGTGTCCGAAAGGGCCATTCCACACCAACCGGATGCTTTGCACTGGATGCCATGCGTTCACCGGCAGTTTTGAAGGGACCTGGATATGCATCACCGGTTACATACTGGATGCCGTTTTCCGGAGGAGTCGGAATCCATGACGCAAGCTGGCGTTCACAGTATGGCGGGCAGATCTATATCACAAATGGTTCTCATGGCTGTGTAAACACCCCGAAGGATAAGGCGGCAATCATTTATAATAATATTAGTGTAGGAGTACCAATCGTAGTTTATGAATAAGAGATTAAAAGAAATATTAAAAGAATACGAAAAAAGAAAACACAAGATCATCAAGGGAGATGAAAGTATGAATATCGTTGTATTGGCAGGCGGAACCAGTACAGAAAGAGAGATCTCCATCGTAACAGGAACCGGTGTCTGCAAGGCACTTCGTAAAAAAGGCCATAATGCCATTCTTGTAGATATTTTCTGCGGACTGGAGCCGGTGGACTGGGATGAGCCCTTTGGAGATAAAGATTATGAGGTAGATTCTGCGGCAGAGTATATGAGAAGCTTCGATGATGATATCGAAGAGATCAAACGCACAAGAAGAAGCTTTTTCGGACCGAATGTACTGGAATTGTGTCAGGCAGCAGACATTGTATTTATGGGACTTCACGGTTCCAACGGAGAGGATGGAAAGGTTCAGGCAACCTTCGATCTTCTGGGGATCCGTTACACAGGAACCGGATATTTAAGCAGTGCCCTTGCTATGGATAAGGGCCTCACCAAGAAGATCTTTCTCATGGATCAGGTACCGACACCGAAGGGCGTTTCCATGCTGAAAGAAAACTGTACAAGAAACATCCATGATCTTGGTATGGAATTTCCTGTTGTTGTAAAAACATGCTGCGGTGGTTCCAGCGTAGGTGTTTATATTGTAAACAACCAGAAAGAATATGAGGATGCCATTGACGGTGCTTATTCTTATGAAGATGAGGTAGTTGTTGAAGAGTATATCAGGGGTCGTGAGTTTTCCGTTGCAGTTGTAGACGGAAAGGCTTATCCGATCATCGAGATCGCACCGAAGCAGGGCTTTTATGATTACAAGAACAAATATCAGGCAGGCTCCACAGTAGAAACCTGTCCGGCCGAGATCTCACCGGAACTGACTGAGAAGATGCAGCATTATGCGGAAGCTGGCGCAAAGGCTCTCTGCATTGAGGGCTATGCACGTTTTGACTTCATGATGAAAGAAAACGGTGATATGTATTGCCTGGAGGCAAACACACTTCCGGGAATGACACCCACCAGTCTGATCCCGCAGGAAGCAAAGGTTCTGGGAATCGACTATCCGGACCTCTGTGAAGAACTGATCCGCATTTCTTTTAAGAAATACAGCAAATAAAATATCTGACCGTAACTCCTCCTGTTGACAGGAGGAGTTTCTGGCAAAAGAAAGGATTTTATTCATGAAAAATCTTACATTGGAAAATATCACAAAAGTCTGCAATGGTATTTACCACGGCCCGCAGGAAAAACTTCAGGAGGAAGTGACTGCGATCACAACGGACAGCCGTAAGGTGGAAAAAGGAGGTCTTTTTGTACCGGTAGTAGGAGAGCGTGTGGATGCTCACCGTTTTATCCCGCAGGTAATGGAAGCAGGTGCACTCGCGACCTTATCCGAGAGAACTCTTGAAGGGGCGGATCATCCGTATATCCAGGTAGGCTCCTCCCTTCAGGCAGTAAAAGACATTGCGGAGTTTTATCTGGAGCAGCTTGATATTCCGGTTGTGGGAATCACAGGAAGCGTTGGAAAGACCAGCACAAAAGAGGTGATTGCCTCTGTGCTGAAGGAAAAATACCGTACACTGAAAACCCAGGGGAATTTCAACAATGAGCTGGGACTTCCACTGACAGTATTCCGCCTTCGTGATGAAGATGAGATCGCAGTTCTGGAAATGGGAATCAGTGATTTCGGTGAGATGACCCGTCTTGCAAAGATCGCAAAACCGGACACCTGCGTGATCACAAACATCGGAACCTGCCATCTGGAAAACCTTGGGGACAGAGACGGCGTCCTGAAGGCAAAAACAGAGATTTTTCAGTATGTGAAGAGAAATATCGTACTTAACGGTGATGATGATAAGCTTTCCACAGTAAAGGAATACAACGGTATGCAGCCGGTATTTTTCGGAAACGGAGAAAATGCTTCTGTTACCTGTGAAAATGTGGAAAGCCGTGGCCTGAAGGGAATGAGCTGTGACATCTGTCTGAAGGGAAAAATGGCAGAGAACGGAGAGTTCCAGATATTCCATGTAGATATTCCAATGCCGGGACGTCATATGGTATCCAATGCACTGGCAGCAGCAGCTGTGGGCAGACTTTACGGACTGAATGCAGAGCAGATCAAAAATGGCATCGAAAGCCTGGAACCGGTCAGCGGAAGATTCAATATGATCGAGACCGATAAATTCATGATCGTAGATGACTGCTACAACGCAAATCCCATGTCCATGAAGGCGTCCCTGGATGTTCTTCAGGATGGACTTGGAAGAAAGGTTGCCATCCTTGGCGATATGGGTGAGCTTGGAACGGATGAAGCTGCACTTCATGAAGGTGTAGGCGTTCATGCAGGTCAGTGCAGGATCGATGCATGCATCTGCGTAGGACCACTTGCAGCCCATATCGCGGAAAAGGCATCTCAGACCAATCCGGACTTGACAGTCATCCGGGAAAAAGATCTGGAAAGCCTTCTTAAGAACCTGAACACATATGTGAAACCTGGAGATACCATCCTCGTAAAGGCTTCTCACTTCATGAAATTTGAAAATGTAGTCAAAGCACTGCAGGAAATGTAAAAAGACCGAAAACAGGGGCAGCATTTGACGAACGAAAATTCTTTCCAGTTAAGTTATATAGAAGTATAATATTCCTAAGGCGATGAGCAGTGCGGCTAAAGAACAAAAGCACACTCAGGCACTGTGCGGCAGTGAAAAAGGGAGGGCTTATGCTGGAGATGATCATGAAGCTGAACATCCCGCTTTACGTCATGACATCCATGGGATGTATCGGCGGTCTGGGGATGCTGGCAACAAACCTTACCTACCGAAGAATGATCCGAAATACGCAGCGATTACAGAATCTCAAAGAAAAATGGCTGAACCTGTGGAAATCAAGGGACAGGCTCTGGCATCGGATGAACCGATTTGTGTGGTATCCGTCACTGTTTTGTACATTTCTTCTTGGAATGTCTGTTTTTCTCAACAGCAGACTGGGATACAGGGAAGGATTGTCTATGCTTTATCTTTATATAGGGGCGGCAGTGCCGGTAGTACTGCTTCTTCTTCGTCAGGCATTGGACTTTTCTTATAAGGAAGAGCTTGTGATGGCTTCTCTTGCAGATTATGTGGAACAGGTCCGTACCTGGGTGGAGGAAGTACCGGTCGCAGAAAAGCCGGATCCTGTTCTGCAGGAAGAAATCGTAGATAAGATCACCAGAAGTATCCGTCAGACGGCTGCTACCGGAAGCCACTTCAGCAAGATGCTTTCTCCGGAGGAGGAAGAGATCATGCGGGAGATCATACGGGAGTTTATGAATGCAGAGTAAAAACATATCCCGGTATATTTGAGAAAATACAGAAATGTACACAAAGATATTCCGGAATAAGGGAACCGGATGCAAAAAAACTCTCCGGCAGATACGATTCTCTGTATCCGCCGGAGAGTTTTTTATGTATGCAGTTGTGTAAGATAAGGAATTTATCAGCTATACCTTATCAACCCATGGAGATCGGGCCGCCACGGAGCTTGCCGGCTGTGGTGATCCTCTTGATCGCAACCATGTAAGCTGCCATACGGAGCGTTACATTTTTCTCCTGGCTGAGAGCATAAACTTCATTAAAGGCAGTAAGCATGATCTTCTGAAATATACCTCCCAGATTGGGAATTTTTAAAAAAAGAGAACGCAGGATAAGCATTCGTGGCTTTCCTGCGTCCTTTTATATGTTACTCAGTCTTCCTCGATCACCTGGATCTCCAGGTAGTCGAATTCAATATGTTCAATGAAATTATCCTGATAAAAACGGGCCTTATCATGCTTTTTGAAATCCCGCACTGTGGCATCCAGCCAGATAGGATTTCCCAGATCCATCTGATAACAGATTTCCTCAAGTCCGTGAAAGATCTTGTGGGTTCTGGTATCATCGCTGTCATCACAGACAACGGTGTCCTGAAGCATGCGATTGTCTTTCCATATTTTTCCCCATAAACGAAACATAAACAGTACCTCCGTATTGAAACTGCCACAGCCGGCAGAATATGAATATCCGTCCGATATGGTCTTCAGTATAGCGGATTTTGCAGGGAAAGTAAAGCACAGGGCAATAACGCTTGTACGCAAAACAATGCACCAGGTGTGTTCACTTTTATTGACTAATGTGTAAAAATCCTCTATAATAAACGAAATTATGAAAAAAAGAATCATTACAGATTGGAGGAACCGAAATGAAACTTTACGATACCGGCGTTTATCTTCAGAACGGACAGGAAATCATTCCCGAGAACCAGGCTGATCTGCCTGTAGCGAAAGAAGAGGCTGCTAAGAATACCATCGCATATTCTATTCTCAAGGCTCATAATAAATCCGATAACATGGAGAAACTTCAGATCAAATTCGATAAACTGACTTCCCATGATATCACATTTGTAGGAATCATCCAGACTGCAAGAGCTTCAGGACTTGAGAAGTTCCCGGTACCATATGTACTGACCAACTGCCATAACTCTCTCTGTGCAGTAGGCGGAACCATCAATGAAGATGACCACATGTTTGGTCTCACCTGTGCCAAAAAGTACGGCGGAGTTTATGTACCGCCTCATCAGGCAGTTATCCATCAGTTTGCAAGAGAAATGCTTGCAGGCGGCGGAAAGATGATTCTCGGCTCCGACAGTCATACAAGATACGGAGCACTTGGAACCATGGCTATGGGAGAGGGCGGACCGGAGCTTGTAAAACAGCTTCTCTGCCAGACATACGATATTAATATGCCAGGAGTAGTTGCTATTTATCTGAAAGGTGCTCCACGGCCGGGTGTAGGACCGCAGGATGTTGCGCTTGCCATCATCGGCGAGGTTTTTGCCAACGGCTATGTGAAGAATAAGGTTATGGAGTTCGTTGGACCAGGCGTTGCCAGCTTAAGCGCAGATTTCCGTATCGGTGTTGATGTTATGACAACAGAAACCACATGTCTTTCCTCCATCTGGCAGACAGATGCGAAGATCGAGGAATTCTATGCGATCCACGGAAGACCGGAGGATTACAAAGAACTGAAACCGGGCAACGTTGCATACTATGACGGCTGTGTAGAGATCGACCTCAGTGAGATCAAACCAATGATCGCAATGCCGTTCCACCCAAGTAACACCTACACCATCGATGAGCTGAAGGCAAACCTTGACGATATCCTTGCAGATGTGGAGAAGAGAGCACAGGTAAGCCTTGACGGAAAGATTCCGTTCACATTGAGAGACAAGGTAGTTGATGGCAAGCTTTATGTTGAGCAGGGAATCATTGCCGGTTGTGCAGGCGGTGGATTCGAGAATATCTGCGCTGCAGCAGATATCCTCAAGGGCAAAAATATCGGCCATGATGCCTTCACCTTAAGTGTATACCCGGCAAGTACTCCAATCTACATGGAACTGGCTAAGAATGGTGTTCTTGCAGAACTGATCGGAACAGGCGCAGTTGTGAAAACTGCATTCTGCGGACCGTGCTTCGGCGCCGGAGATACACCTGCAAACAATGCATTCAGTATCCGTCATACAACCAGAAACTTCCCGAACCGTGAAGGCTCCAAGATCCAGAACGGTCAGATCTCTTCGGTTGCACTTATGGATGCACGTTCCATTGCAGCTACAGCAGCAAACAAGGGATTCCTTACCTCAGCAGAGGAGTTTGACGGAAGCTATTCCGAGCATAAATACTACTTTGATAAGTCTATCTACGAGAACCGTGTATTTGACAGCAAGGGCGTGGCAGATCCAAGCGTAGAGATCCAGTTTGGACCGAATATCAAAGACTGGCCGGAGATGGCTGCACTTGCAGACAACCTGATCCTGAAGGTTGTTTCCGAGATCCACGATCCGGTTACTACCACTGACGAGCTGATCCCGTCCGGTGAGACATCCTCCTACCGTTCCAATCCGCTTGGACTTGCAGAGTTCACACTGTCCAGAAAGGATCCGGCTTATGTTGGCCGTGCAAAAGAGATCCAGGCAGCACAGAAGGCAATCCAGGCAGGTAACTGCCCGGCAGAGGCTGTTCCGGAACTGAAACCGGTTATTAAAACCATCAACAAGACTTATCCGGATGTAGATAAGACCAACCTTGGCGTAGGAAGTACCATCTTTGCAGTGAAACCGGGCGATGGCTCTGCCAGAGAGCAGGCTGCATCCTGCCAGAAGGTACTTGGCGGCTGGGCAAACATTGCCAATGAGTATGCAACCAAGAGGTATCGTTCCAATCTGATCAACTGGGGTATGCTTCCATTCCTGATCCCGTCCGGAGATCTTCCGTTCAGGAACGGTGATTATCTGTTCTTCCCGGGAATCCGCAAGGCGGTTGAGGAAAAAGCAGACGTGATCAAGGGATATACTGTTGAAGGTGACGCTCTGAAGGAGTTCGATGTAACTCTGGGTGAGCTGACAGATGATGAGAGAGAGATCATCCTTAAGGGTTGTCTGATCAATTATAATCGTAAATAGATGCAGGGATTGAACATATGTAGAGCGTGAAGGCGTTGGAGCTGTGTTCATGAATATGCTGCAGAGCGGAATGTAGTAATTTAAGAATTTCCGTGTTGGTTTGCAGACTGGTGACCGTTTTAATCGAGGTTGCCGGTCTGCTTTTTTACTTTTAAGGTTATGGATACTTATTTATGGGATGTGGATGATGCGGACACCTCACGCTGACATTTCCAGAGACAAACCCCAGCCCCGGTAAAAATATCAAGAAAAGCTCAACAAATGATGACCGTCTCAACACTCTTCGTTATTCAATTTTTCTTCTTCTTCGTTCTTTCGAATAAAGTTTATCTCAATCCCCTGCAAACATTGTAAAGTACAAACATTGCAATGTTTGCAGTGCCAATACAGTCACACAGAAACTTTTCTAACTAACTTTCCATGTTCGAAAGTCAGGGCGGGAAGGACGGGAGGGGCGGGTGACTCTGCAGGAGTCGTAGTACTTCTTAGGCCGCGGGGAGGCTGCGTTGCTGGAAAAATCCCAGCTGTTTGAGCGTTAGCGAGTTCTGGGATTTTTTCAGCGGTTTTAGCAGAATTCCCGCAGCCTTAGAAGCACTAGACCTCCGAAGCCTCACCCGCCCCTCCCGTCCTTCCCGACCGTCCGTTTGCAACATACCATCCCGTTCTTCACAACTTCACAATAGCATAAATTAACAGAAAATAATAAAAAATACAAACAAATTATAAAATATAAACACCTAACAAAACAAATAAATAAAAATAATAGCATAAAACTATAAAAATGTATTGACAAATACCTGCAACGATGTTATTATAAGATCATCAAAAACAACAAGAGAAAAACAAAAAAGAAAATCATTCAATTCATAGCATAGATGCACATGAAGGATGAAGAAAGGAAAAGGTGATTCCAGTGGGAACATAAACAAACACCATCATCAATATGAGAGTGACAGGAACCGGATTTCCTGCAAGAAAGACCTGATACAGATCACATATGATACACCTTAAGAAAACAGAAGTTTCTTTTATGAAATATAAATAAGATCCTCTTAAATCTTACTTATATTTTAAGAAATCAGAAACAAAAGGAAATCAGTATTTCAGGTAATATAGAATCGGTAACTCATATTGAACAACTGTCACACACCTGATACAAAGATTTCAGGAAATATGTAAAGAAATATTTCCCGAAAGAGTAAAACCCTCAACTCACCGGTTCGTTGGAAAGAAGAGATTCCAAGAACAAACGTGAAGATGAGAACGATACTTTGAAATGCATATCAGAACCATTAGGATATGGATTGAAGCTTTGCATCAGAAGAATATCTGAGAGGATATTAAAAACAGAAGAATCGGGCAGGAACTTTTTTCCAGGATACTTTAAAGAACTGCAGAGGAGAAAATCCCAATAGGTCGATTTGAATCAGCAGATCGCAAAGTACAGAGATGACAAATGGTTTTGAATTTAAGAAGTTAAGTCCAGAATTGTTTAGTGAACAGGAAAAAGTATAACCACCGAAATTCTTCAGATAAACAGGAAATCAAACATCGTAAAAAATGATTTCTGATCTATAAAACTTTCTAAATAATCGAAGAGATATACTTACATATATCAGTCGTTTATGAGCAGGAAATAAAAAAGAAGAGAGAATCTGAAAAAGAAAAATTTCAAAATTGAATAAAGAGAATCGAAATTATTTTATAAAGTATATAAAATCAAAGATTTCGATTGATAAGTATAATAAGTATAACAAGAAAACTTTATTCGAAAGAACGAAGAGGAAGAAAAATTGAATAACGAAGAGTGTTGAGACGGTCATCATTTTTGGAAACTGTAAAAGTAAAAAAAGTGATGACCGTCTCGTTGTGTATATAAGATTGCATATATTAAGTATATAACCGTTCCGAAAAGCCCTGGATAAAATAATATGATCCGAGCAGAGAGCAAAATTTTCGATCAGAGATTTTCCGAACAGTTATATTTATCAGTTGCCATCAAAAACATCATCAGTTATACTTCTGTGAGAAAGGAAGTAAGATGAGAAAATATGTGGAATTATCAGATTGAAGAAAATATTTTATATGAAGACAAAGAGATCCTTGTGTGCAGAAAAACAGCAGGAATGCCGGTGCAGGCAGCAAAAATAGGAACAATGGATATGGAAAGTGCCCTGAAAAATTATCTGGCACAAAAAACACCGGGAAAGATCCCATATCTGGGAGTAGTACATCGCCTTGATCAGCCGGTAGAAGGCATTCTTGTATTTGCGAAAACATCCGAAGCAGCAGGAAATTTGAGTAAACAGATGATGGCAGGAGGCGCCGGAAAATATTACCTGGCAGTAACAGAGGGAAAAGCAAAGAGCTCAGAAGGGACTCTTACAGACTATCTGAAAAAAAATGGAAAAGCCAACATGTCTCAGGTGGTGTCTGCCAATACACCGGGAGCAAAAAAAGCGATCCTTCACTATAAAGTTCTGGATCAGCAGGAGATAAACAGAAAATCCCGGACACTTCTTAAGATCAGGCTGGAAACAGGTCGGCATCATCAGATCCGTGTGCAGCTCTCTCATGAGGGACTGCCCCTTCTTGGAGACCGGAAATATAATCCTTCGGGAGAAAAAGGTACATCACTGGGACTTTGTTCCAGTTGTCTGGAATTCAAACACCCCAGAACAGGAAAAATGATGAAGTTTGAAACAGAGCCACAGGGAAGCGCGTTTCTGGATTTTGTGAAAAAAGTGTAAAAACTCTGGACGGAAATACGAAAAAGTGTATAATGTAAAAAGCAAGTAACCAAATGTAAGATTTTTGTAAAGTATAAGTTACTGTGGACGGACAAGGCAGACGATAAAGAACAGTAACCAGCGAGGAAGAGGAGATTACAATGAAAAGAGCTGCAGTAGCGTCAGCAGCCTTGTTGGCTGTGGCAACCCTGCTGACAGGCTGTCAGAAAGAAGAAGTAGAAAAGCTTGTTGCACCGATTGTAGCAGATGTCCAGGAAACCCCTGAAGCAACCGAAGTGGAAGAAGAAAAAAGCCCGCTGATCCCTGAGATCGATGACACTCTTTCTATTGAAGAAGGTGCCAGAATAGCTGTTGTCAGCAAAAGCAAAAAAGGCGAGTTCTGGAATAAAGTAAAAGAAGGAATGGAAGCTGCTGTCAAGGACGTAAATGAAGCGTATGGTTTCAAAAAAGACAAGCAGATCACGATGACCTTTGAGGGTCCGGATGATGAAGAGGACGTAGAAAGTCAGATCAATACTCTTGATGCAGTGATTGCTGAGAATCCATCTGTAGTGTGTCTTTCTGCCGGAGATATGGATTCCTGTCAGGCACAGCTGGAAGCAGCGAAAGAGAACGGAATTCCGGTGGTCGCATTTGATTCCAATGTCAGTGATACAAAGCTGGTCAGAGCTTTCCGTGGAACAGACAATACACAGATCGGCAAATATGCAGCATATAAGCTTGGCAGCGCCATTGGAAAAATGGGAAATGTGGCTGTTTTTTCCGCACAGGAGAAAACACAGAGCGCTCAGGAACGTGTAAAGGGATTTCTGGATAATATTGCAAATTATACGGATATTAAAGTGGTGGAAACCGTATATTCTGACCAGGTTGATGATATGAAGGAAGCCATGAAGGAAGTTCTGGATAAATATCCGGCACTGGATGGTGTTTTCTGCACCAATGCCGAGGTTTCTGAAATGTTTCTGGAGGTAAATAAGGACACAGGAGAAAATAAAGTTGCTATGGTAGGCGTAGATGCAACCAGCGAACAGCAGGAAGCGATCCAGAAAGGGGAAGAACTGGGAGTGCTTTCACAGAATCCTTATGCGATGGGATATCAGACCATGTGGGCGGCTATTCAGTCTACTGCACCGAAGAAGGAAACAAAGATTGATAAGAAGGTTTTACTTGATCCGATATGGATTGATGCTGAGAATATCAAAAGCGAAGACATTGCAAATTACCTGTACAATTAACAAATAGAACAGATAGCCACTGTAGGTCGGGTGAATAGGTTAGTCCGCATTCACCGTCTGTTCATAATTGAAAGCCATCAGTCTGATGAAGATGTAAAAAACATTTTCATCGGGCTGATGGCTTTTTTGAATAAAAATAAAAAATATGAATAGAATAAACAAATAAAAAGTGTGCGAAAAAATGGCAAAAATATAACATATATGACGACTTTTTGACACAATACAAATAAATTTATCGTTAAATTGCATAATAAACATTGTTTTGAAAAAGCGATTGTGGTACAATTTGGATATGCAGAGAGGCGGTGATCAGATGATCCAGGAAACGATCAAGGCAGTGAAAGAGGCGGAGGCAAAAGCACAGCAGAAGATAAAGGATGCATCCGTCCGTGCACAGAGTATCATCAGCGAAGCTGAGAAAGAGGCAGAGAATATTATCAGAAAGGCGGAAACAGCCGCCGGCGAACAGGCGGCATCTGATATGAAAGCAGCCGAAGAACGTGCACACAGTACAGAGAACACTGTCGTTGGACAGGCGGAGGAAGAGCTTGCAGCTTTGAAAAAGAAAGCGGAGTCGAAGCACGAGCAGGCGATCCAGACAGTAATGGACAGTTTGTTCTGAGAGGGGGAGTGCGAAAATGGCAGTATTGCAGATGCAGCGAATCAGTATCTGCGCAATGAAAAAGAACCGTAAGGCCATATTGGAAGAACTGCAGTCACTTGGAGTATTGGAGATCGATGCAGCGGAATTGGATCCGGAGCTTAAGACGATGGATACTATGAATGCCCGGCTGATCTTTGAGAAGAACGCATCCCTTTGTGATCAGGCAATCGAAATACTGGATGAATTTTCGAAGGAAAAGCAATCCATGCTGGCATCCCTGGCAGGGAAACCGCTGATCGGAAGGAAGCAGGAGGAAGAAGCTATCCGGGATCAGGAAGAGATCCTGAGAACAGCCAGAGAAATTCAGGGATACCGGAAGAAGCTTACAGAGAACAGTGCGGCGGCAGTTAAGCTAGAACAGCAGGAAGCAGCTCTTGCTCCATGGCTGAAGCTGGATATTCCGATGAACTTCGGCGGTACAGCGAAAGCAGCGGTACTTGTGGGAAGTATTGATGGAAATATAACTCTGGATCAGGTATACAGTCAGCTGGCAGCGGATGCACCACAGCTTGAAGCCTTTGACATTCGGGAAATCTCAAATGATGCCGGTAAGCTGAGCCTGGTGGTTGTCTGCTTGAAAGCACAGGCACAGGAACTGGAAGAAGCGCTTCGGATGCAGGGATTTGCAAGACCGGCACAGCTGGTATCAGAGGTTCCGGCACAGGAGCTGGAGAACCTTAAGAATGAAGTGGTACGCATTCAGGAAGAGTCCGAACAGATCCGGGAACAGATACGCGCTCTTCACGACAGGAAGAGCTCTCTTCAGCTTTTGTCCGATTATTTCCGGATCCGTGCACAGAAATATGAGGTATTAGGACAGCTCCGCCAGTCGGAGAGCACTTTTTTTGTGACAGGATATCTTCCGAAGAAACAGGTTCCTGCAATGGAGAAACGGCTTACGGAGAAGTACGATATTGTTTTTGAAGCAGAAGATGCTGAGGGAGAAAATGTTCCGGTTGCCCTTCAAAACGGCAAATTCGGAGCAGCAGGAGAGGGAGTTCTGGCAGCATTTGGTCTTCCCGGAAAGGGAGAGATCGATCCTTCCATGATCATGACAGCCTGCTATGTATTTCTTTTCGGACTGATGCTGTCAGACGCAGCATATGGACTGATCGTCTTTGCAGTCTGTCTGGGAGTACTTCTGAAGTTCCCCAGGATGGAGAGCGGAATGCAGAAATCCATCCGGCTTTTTATGTACTGTGGATTGTCCACTTTGTTCTGGGGCGTGATGTTTGGCGGATATTTCGGAGATTTTATCGATGTATTTTCGAAGGTATATCTGCACAGGCCGGTCACGGTGAAGCCGGTATGGTTTGCACCGTTAAATGAGCCAATGAGACTTCTGGTGTTCTCCATGCTGTTTGGTCTGATCCATATGTTTCTGGGAATGGGTCTTAAGGGCTACATGCTGTTACGTGACAGAAAATATCTCGACTTTTTCTGTGACGTAGTACTCTGGTTCCTGCTTCTTATGGGACTGATCTTGATCTTTATCCCAAGCAGCATGTTCCGTTCTATTTCTCAGATGGATCTGAATCTTTCACCGGCAGTGATACAGGTCGGAAAATGGATGGCGATCATCGGTGCTGTGGGAATTCTCTTTATGTCAGGAAGAGATAAGAAGAATCCGTTCCTGAGGCTGGCGCTTGGAGCCTACGATCTTTACAATATCACGGGATGGGTCAGTGATATCCTTTCCTATTCCAGACTTCTGGCCCTGGGACTTGCTACCGGAGTTATCGCATCAGTTATGAACCAGATGGGAAGTATGCTGGGAGACAGTATTCTGGGATGGATCGTATTTATCCTTGTATTTGTGATTGGTCATATCTTTAACCTTCTGATCAATCTTCTGGGTGCATACGTGCACACCTGCCGATTACAGTACGTAGAGTTTTTCGGTAAATTCTTTGAGGGCGGAGGAAAAGAGTTCCACCCCTTCCGCGAAAATACAAAATATGTAGATATTAAGGAGGATTAATATTATGAGTGGTATCGTTTGGGCATTATTGGGAGCAGCAATTTCCGTAGCTCTTGCAGGTATAGGTTCCGCCATCGGTGTTGGTACAGCCGGCCGTGCAGCAGCAGGCGTTGTAACAGAAGACCCGGACAAATTTGCCAAGGTTCTGCTTCTTCAGCTTCTTCCCGGTACGCAGGGTATTTACGGACTGCTGGTAGCATTCCTTGCACTTTCCAAGGTTGGTATCCTGGGCGGCGGTGTTGCTGATATTTCCCTGGAAACCGGTCTTATGATCTTTGTGGCTTGTCTTCCGATTGCTATCGCAGGTCTTCTTTCTGCAATCCATCAGGGAAAAACTTCCGTAGCTTCCATCGGTATCGTAGCCAAGAAACCGGAGCAGTTCGGTAAAGCCATGCTTTTCCCTGCAATGGTTGAGACATATGCGATTCTGGCTCTTCTGATCTCCATTCTTGCAGTCAGCGGAATTCAGGTTTGATTCATCAGGAGGGGCAGAGCATGACAGGATTAGAGAAGATGGTAAGCCAGATTCTTGAAGAGGCCGATGCTTCTGTAGCCGTTACGATCAGTGATGCGGAGAAAAAAGCCGCAGAGATCCTCAGGGAAGCCGGAGAAAAGGCAGATAAGATCCGGCAGCAGAGAGAAGAACAGTCCAGGGCAAAGGTGAAAAGCTATGAAGAGCGGACAGCTTCCGCTGCAGATATGAAGAAGCGTACCGCAGTTCTTGCAGCCAAGCAGGAGCTGATCGGAAATGTGATCGCAGATGCCTGTGACCGTGTGAAGAATCTGGATGAAGAAAAATATTTTGGGATCCTTAAGAATATGGCTGAGAAATATCTTCTTCCAAGAGAAGGAGAGATCTGTTTTTCAAAAAAGGATCTGGAACGTATGCCGGCAGGTTTCCGTGAGGAAATAAAGAGCCTGGCACAGAAAAAGGGTGGTGTGCTGGAAATTTCCGGTGAAACCCGAAACATAGACGGAGGTTTTATCCTGATATACGGCGGCATTGAGGAAAACTGTTCCATTGATGCCATGTTCGCAGAGAAGCGGGATGAGCTTCTGGATCAGGTAAGAAAGATTTTGTTTGCGTAAAACACCATCGCAAAAAGGAGGGCGTGAATGATGTTTGGTGAAGATTATGCCTATGCGGTGGCGCGGATACGTGTTCTGGAGACCGGACTTCTGAATCAGGCAGCGATCGAGCAGCTTCTGGCATGTCAGGATGAGCAGCAGTGCCTTCAGATCCTTACAGAGAAGGGCTGGGGAAACGGTGATTCTGCAGCCGGTGCGGATGCCATTCTTTCCCGGGAGAGAGAAAAGATCTGGGAGATCATGGATTCGCTGGTAGCGGACCGATCTGTGTTTTCTGTTCTTTCCTATCAGGATCTTTTCCATAACCTGAAAGCGGCTGTGAAGGCAAGCATCCTGCAAGGGGCAGCGCCGAATATTTTTTTCAGCGACTGTTCCATTGACGGAGAGGATATGGTGAAATTCCTGAAGGATAAGGAATATGATCGTTTTCCTGAGGATATGCGGGAAGCGGCAAGAGAAGCCTATGAGACCTTTTTGCACACAAGAGACGGACAGCTTGCGGATATTATCGTAGACAGGGCAGCACTGGATGCCATAAAAAAAGCCGGAGAACGATCAAAAGAAGAGATCGTCCGGCAGTATGCGGAATCCACGGTAGCGGTAGCAGATATCCGGATCGCAGTCCGTGCCTGCAAAACAGGAAAAAGTTCGGACTTTATGAAAAAAGCCATGGCAGAATGTGACACACTGGATAAGGACAGACTGATCCACGCGGCAGTAAGCGGAATGGATCAGATCATGGGTTATCTGGCAGAAACGAAATATGGGGACGGAGCTCTGGCACTGGCGGAATCAGCTTCCGCTTTTGAGAGATGGTGTGATAACCAGATCATGGAGACCATCCGCCCTCAGCTGTATAATTCATTTTCACTGGGACCGCTGGTAGCCTATGTGCTTGCCCGTGAAAATGAGATCAAGACGGTGCGGATCATTCTCACCGGAAAGCGCAGCGGCCTTCCGGAAGAGTTTATCCGGGAAAGGGCAAGGGAAATGTATGTATAAGATCGCAGTTTTAGGTGATTATAACAGTATTTACGGGTTTGCGGCTCTTGGCCTTGATACTTTTCCGGTGGAGGATCCTGCAGAAGGTAAAGAGAAGCTTAACCGTCTGGCAGCCGGTGAATATGCGGTTATTTATATTACGGAACAGCTGGCGGCCCAGCTTTCCGCAGAGATCAGTAAATACAGTGAGGAGCTGATGCCTGCGATCATTCAGATTCCCGGAATTTCCGGAAATACAGGTGCAGGTATCGAAAATGTAAAGAAATCCGTGGAGACGGCAGTTGGCTCCGATATTCTTTTCAGTAATGAGTGACAAGAAAGCAGGTGATTGGTTCAGATGAGCAGAGGAACCATTAAGAAGGTGGCAGGACCGCTGGTAATTGCCAAGGGTATGCGGGATGCAAATATGTATGACGTGGTTCGTGTAAGCAGCCAGCGTCTGATCGGTGAGATCATTGAGATGCATGAAGATGAGGCTTCCATACAGGTATATGAGGAGACTTCAGGACTTCGTCCGGGAGAACCGGTAGAGTCCATGGAGGTGCCCCTTTCCGTGGAGCTTGGTCCTGGCCTTATTACAAGCATTTACGATGGAATACAGCGTCCGCTGGATGACATCATGAAGGTAGCAGGCAGCAACAACCTGAAACGAGGCGTTGAGGTTCCTGCCCTGAAGCGGGACAAAAAATGGAATTTCATTCCGGTTGCGAAGGTGGGAGATCCGCTGGAGGGCGGCGATGTTCTTGGAACCGTTCAGGAGACTATCGTTGTTACACAGAAGATCATGGTACCTCCCAATATGAAAGGTACTCTGAAGGAAATTAAATCCGGCGAGTTTACCGTGGATGAGACCGTTGCAGTTCTTTCCACAGCAGACGGCGATAAAGAGTTGACCCTGATGCAGCACTGGCCGGTACGACGTGGCCGTCCATATAAGAAGAAACTTCCGCCAGCCAAACCTCTGGTAACAGGACAGCGTGTTATTGATACCATGTTCCCTATTGCCAAGGGTGGTGTGGCAGCAGTTCCCGGCCCGTTCGGAAGCGGTAAGACGGTTATCCAGCATCAGCTTGCAAAATGGGCTGAGGCAGATATCGTGGTTTATATCGGCTGCGGTGAGCGTGGAAATGAGATGACAGATGTTCTGAACGAGTTCCCGGAGCTGAAGGATCCGAAAACAGGACAATCCCTGATGGAGCGTACGGTTCTGATCGCCAATACCTCAGATATGCCGGTTGCAGCTCGTGAGGCGTCGATCTATACAGGTATTACAATTGCGGAGTATTTCCGTGATATGGGATATTCCGTAGCATTGATGGCAGATTCTACTTCCAGATGGGCTGAGGCTCTCCGTGAGATGTCCGGACGACTGGAGGAGATGCCAGGCGAGGAAGGTTATCCTGCATATCTTGGTTCCCGTCTTGCACAGTTCTATGAGCGTGCCGGACATGTGATCTGCAGTGGAAAAGACGGAAGAGAGGGTGCCCTGACAGCAATCGGCGCCGTATCTCCTCCAGGTGGTGATATCTCCGAGCCGGTTTCCCAGGCGACACTTCGAATCGTAAAGGTATTCTGGGGACTGGACGCAAACCTTGCATACAAACGTCATTTCCCGGCGATCAACTGGCTGACCAGCTATTCTCTGTATCTGGACAGCGTTGGCGGATGGTTTGACGAAAATGTAGCGAATGACTGGATGAAGCTCCGTCAGAGAATGATGACCCTTCTTCAGGAAGAGGCAGAGCTGGAAGAAATCGTAAAGATGGTAGGTATGGATGCGCTTTCACCGGGTGACCGCCTGAAAATGGAAGCAGCCCGTTCCATCCGAGAGGATTTCCTCCACCAGAACTCTTTCCACGAGATCGATACCTACACATCTCTGGAAAAACAGCACAATATGATGCGTCTGGTACTTGCATTTTATGATGCGGGTCTGGATGCGCTGAAACAGGGCGCAGATATCAATGATATCGTAAAGCTTCCGGTACGTGAGCAGATCGGCCGTTATAAATATACAAAAGAAGATCAGCTGGCAGCAGAATATGAGAAGGTAACCCGCCAGCTGGCAGCAGAGACTGCAGAACTTCTGGGAAAGGAGGGCCTGTAAAATGCCAAAAGAATATAGGACCATACAGGAAGTTGCCGGCCCTTTGATGCTGGTACGGGGCGTTGAAGATGTAGCATTTGACGAGCTTGGTGAGATCGAGCTTGCCGATGGCGAAACAAGAAGATGCCGTGTTCTGGAGATCGACGGAAGCAATGCTCTGGTGCAGCTGTTTGAGAGCTCTACAGGTATCAATCTTTCCAACAGCAAGGTACGTTTCCTGGGACGGAGCATGGAGCTTGGTGTATCCGGCGATATGCTGGGTCGTGTTTTTGACGGACTGGGACGTCCCATTGATGACGGCCCGGAGATCCTTCCGGAGGAAAGAAGAGATATCAACGGACTTCCCATGAATCCGGCGGCCAGAAGCTATCCGGAGGAGTTTATCCAGACGGGTGTATCTGCGATTGACGGCCTGAACACCCTGGTACGCGGACAGAAGCTTCCAATCTTCTCCGCATCCGGTCTTCCCCATGCACAGCTTGCGGCACAGATCGCAAGACAGGCGAAGGTTCGCGGAAAAGATGAGCAGTTTGCCGTTGTATTTGCAGCCATGGGTATCACTTTCGAGGAGTCAAACTTCTTTGTAGAGAGCTTTAAGGAAACCGGAGCTATAGATCGTACTGTTCTGTTTGTGAACCTGGCAAATGACCCGGCTGTTGAGCGTATTGCTACTCCGCGAATGGCACTGACAGCAGCAGAATATCTTGCCTTCGAAAAAGACATGCACGTTCTTGTAATCCTTACAGATATCACAAACTATGCGGATGCTCTCCGCGAGGTTTCCGCAGCACGTAAAGAGGTTCCGGGACGTCGTGGATATCCCGGATATATGTACACAGATCTTGCTTCTCTTTATGAGCGTGCAGGCCGTCAGAAAGGAAAATCAGGAAGTATCACCATGGTTCCGATCCTGACTATGCCTGAGGATGATAAGACCCATCCGATCCCGGACCTTACCGGTTACATCACAGAGGGACAGATCATCCTGAGCCGTGAGCTTTACCGTAAAGGAATCACACCGCCCATCGATGTTCTTCCGTCTCTGTCACGACTGAAGGATAAGGGTATCGGTGAAGGCAAGACAAGAGCAGACCATGCCAACACCATGAACCAGCTGTTTGCCGCATATGCCCGTGGTAAAGAGGCCAAAGAGCTGATGACTATTCTTGGTGAGGCAGCTCTCTCCGACATTGACCTGATCTATGCAAAATTTGCGGATGCTTTCGAGAAGGAATATGTTTCCCAGGGCTATCAGGCTAACCGTGATATTGAGGAAACACTGGCCATCGGCTGGAAGCTGCTTTCCATTCTTCCGAGAAGCGAGCTGAAACGTATCGATGACAAATTCCTTGATCAGTATTACGGAAAAGTATAAAGGGGGGATGATTTGTGGCATCAACACAGGTGAATCCTACCCGTATGGAGCTTACGAAGCAGAAAAAGAAGCTGGTGACTGCAGTACGTGGCCATAAGCTTCTGAAGGATAAGCGGGACGAGCTGATGAGACAGTTCCTGGATCTGGTACGGGAGAATATGGAGCTGCGAAAAAAAGTAGAAGCTGGTATCCGAAGCGCCAACACCAATTTTGTCATTGCAAAAGCAGGAATGTCGGAGGAGACGCTGAATACGGCACTGATGGCTCCCAAGCAGGAAGTTTATCTGGAAACCGGAAAAAAGAATGTCATGAGTGTGGATATTCCTGCTTTTGAATACAAAACAAGAACACCGGATGCCAACGATATTTATTCCTATGGCTTTGCTTTTACATCCAGTGATCTGGACGGAGCGGTAAAATCCCTGGCAGACATCCTGCCGGATATGCTTCGTCTGGCAGAAGTGGAAAAGGCCTGTCAGCTTATGGCTTCCGAGATCGAAAAAACAAGGCGTCGTGTAAATGCCCTGGAGCATGTCATCATACCGGAAGCACAGGCAAACATCAAATACATCACCATGAAGCTGGATGAGAACGAGAGAAGTACCCAGATCCGACTGATGAAGGTGAAAGATATGATGCTGGAGGAGGCACATCATTATAAGGAGCGGGAGGCAGAGCGCGGAGCGTAAAGCGCAGCCATCCTGAAAGAAAAAGAAAAGTTTATATAGAAAGTTTTAAGTAACGGAAAGGAGATGTCCCTGTACTGTGTGAAATTTCGGCAGTGCAGGGGCGTTTTATTTATAAAATATTTAGCTTTTGTTATTAGAAAATCAAGAAAAATACAGTATAATAGATAATAAGTAAATCAGACAGCTGCAGATGCAGAAATATAAAAGAAAGCTGTTCTGTCTGCTGAAAAATAAAGAAATGAAAAATAAAGAAAGAGGAGAAAGCTGATCTGACCAGGTAAACTGCCGGGCAGCTGCATGGCTATGAACAGCTGGCAAAGCAGATTGCGGTAGCGTCTGATCAGTAAGAGGTATATGAATATTTTACAGTCAATACAACAGCTGGACGGAGAAATCCTTCTTCTGATCCAGCGATATTTAAGAATGGATATGCTGACACCATTTATGAAATCTGTTACATTTCTGGGAAACGGAGGATGGTTCTGGATCCTCTGTGCAGTTGTTCTTCTTGCTGTTCCAAAGACAAGAAAAACAGGCTATGCGGCAGCCTTGTCCCTGATCTTCGGGGCGATCGTTACCAACCTGCTTCTCAAAAATATAGTGGCAAGACCAAGGCCTTTTGCGGAAATCGAAGCTCTCATCCCTATGATCACCAAACCGAAGGATTTCTCTTTTCCGTCAGGTCACACCACAGCATCCTTTGCCGTTGCTCTGGTAATGCTCCGGATGCTTCCGAAGAAATTCGGAATCCCGGCAGTAGTCCTGGCAGCACTGGTGGCATTTTCCAGACTGTATCTTGGTGTCCATTATCCGACAGATGTTCTGACCGGATTCGTAATCGCGCTGGTGGGAAGCATGTTGTCAGTATGGATCGTGCGAACGAAACCGGAAGACAAACAGGTACATTAGCATTGTCCATAGGAAATATGAAGCACTTTACCTGGATAAAGTATTGACACGCTGAAGCAAGACGGGGTAAAATTGTAGACAGTACAACAGATTCTGACTATGGTAGAAATAATGATATGAAACCCTGTAAAATCGGATAAAAGGAGAGAGCACAAAATGATATCAGAAAAAATGAAACCCTACGTAAAAAATAATTCCGCCATCCGTATGATGTTTGAGGAAGGAAACCGCCTCCGTGCGAAATACGGCGCAGACAAGGTTTTTGATTTCAGTCTCGGAAATCCAAGTGTACCGGCACCGGACAGCGTCCGCGAAGCAATTATCGAGCTTGTAAACACTACGGATCCGACTATTCTTCACGGCTATATGAGCAATGCAGGTTTTGAGGATGTACGCCAGACCATCGCAGAATCCCTCAACAGACGTTTCGATACAAAATTTTCCGCAAAGAATCTGATCATGACCGTCGGCGCTGCAAGCGGACTGAATGTGATCCTGAAAACAATCCTGAATCCTGGAGAAGAGGTGATCGTTTTTGCACCCTATTTTCTGGAATACGGTGCATATGTCCGCAATTATGATGGTGTCCTTGTGGAAATCTCTCCGGATACCACAACCTTCCAGCCAAATCTCGCTGAATTTGAACAGAAGATCACACCGAAGACAAGAGCAGTTATCGTAAATACCCCGCACAATCCTACCGGAGTTGTATATTCAGAAGAAACGATCAAGAAGCTTTCCGCAATCCTGGAAGCAAAACAGAAAGAGTTCGGAAGTGTGATCTACCTGATCTCCGATGAGCCATACCGTGAGCTGGCTTATGATGGCGTGGAGGTTCCATACCTGACGAAATATTATAACAATACTGTTGTGGGCTATTCCTACAGCAAATCTCTTTCCCTTCCGGGTGAACGTATCGGATATCTGGTGATCCCTGATGAGGCAGACGGAAGCGAAGAGCTGATCTCTGCAGCAACCATTGCAAACCGTACACTTGGCTGTGTAAATGCACCGTCCCTGATCCAGAAGGTAGTTGCAAAATGTGTAGACGCCAAGACGGATCTTGCAGCTTATGATAAAAATCGGCAGGCACTTTATAATGGCCTGAAAGAATGCGGATTTGAGTGCATCAAACCACAGGGTGCCTTCTATCTCTTTGTAAAATCTCCGGTTGAAGACGAAAAAGCCTTCTGTGAAGCCGGTAAGAAATATAACATCCTTATGGTACCGGGAAGCTCCTTTGCATGCCCCGGTTATGTGAGACTTGCATATTGTGTATCCTATGAGACAATTGTGAATTCTCTTCCTGAATTTAAAAAACTTGCAGCAGAGTATGGCTTGAAATAAACGGTCATTACAAAGCAGTTGAATAAAAGATCCCCGGTACAGTCTGTTCATGCAGCCCTGTATCGGGGATCTTTTGCAAGAGGGAATAAGCAAATGAAACGTAGTCGGGAGTGAATAGACTCCCGACTGTGTTTCATTAAAAGGATGTTCCACATTTATTTGGCTTTTTTCTTTTCTTTATTTGGCATTTCTCCGTAGTAAGCTTTCAGATAGATATCTTTCAGCTCGGATACAAGCGGATATCTCGGGTTGGCACCGGTACACTGGTCATTGAAGGCCTGCTCGGACATCTCATCCAGAGTTTCCAGGAAATGTTTCTCATCTACGCCGTAATCACGGATCGTCGGCAGGATCTCGATAGTTCTCATAAGCTCATCCAGTTTAGCAAGAAGTTTTTCGAATACTTCTGCATCGTTCTTGCCTGTAAGACCTACAGAACGTCCGATCTCAGCGTAGCGTGCAAGTGTCTTCGGATACTGATACTGTGGGAAAGTACCCATCTTAGTCGGAACCTCAGCACTGTTGTAACGCATAACATCCAGAAGAACAACTGCGTTTGCGATACCGTGTGGCAGGTGGTGGAAAGCACCGAGCTTGTGAGCGAGAGAGTGGTTAACGCCGAGGAATGCATTGGCGAATGCAAGACCTGCCATGCAGGAAGCGTTAGCCATGTGATCTCTGGCCTCTACGTCATTGCCATCTTTATATGCACGCGGCAGATACTCAAATACAAGCTTGATCGCTTTCAGTGCAAGACCATCGGTGTAATCGGAAGCCATCATGGAAACATAAGCCTCAATGGCATGTGTCATAACATCGATACCGGAAGCACGGGTAAGTCCCTTCGGTGCGCTCATCATGTTATTGGTATCTACGATCGCCATATCCGGGAGAAGCTCGTAATCAGCCAGTGGCCATTTAACGCCGGTATCCTGATCTGTGATGATGGCGAAAGGAGTAACCTCGGAGCCTGTACCGGAAGAGGTCGGGATCGCTACGAAGTAAGCTTTTTTACCCATCTTCGGGAATGTATAAACTCTCTTACGGATATCCAGGAAGTCCATGGACATATCGGAGAAGTCAGCGTCCGGATTCTCATAAAGCATCCACATAACCTTGCCGGCATCCATTGCGGAACCGCCGCCAAGAGCGATGATGCAGTCTGGCTCAAAGGCTGTCATAGCCTTGGCACCGGCTTTGGCGGAAGCGAGAGACGGGTCAGGAGCTACATCAGAGAAGCATGTATGAACGATGCCCATCTGATCCAGTTTATCTTCGATCGGTTTGGTGTAGCCATTCTTGTAGAGGAAGGAGTCTGTTACGATGAAGCAGCGTTTCTTGCCCATAACAGTACCGAGCTCATCAAGAGCAACCGGCATACAGCCCTTCTTAAAGTAAACCTTTTCCGGTGTTCTCATCCAGAGCATATTCTCTCTCCTTTCAGCAACAGTCTTGGTATTGAGAAGGTGTTTGACACCAACGTTCTCGGATACGGAGTTACCGCCCCAGGAACCGCAGCCAAGAGTAAGGGATGGAGCAAGCTTGAAGTTATAAAGGTCACCGATACCACCCTGGGAAGAAGGTGTATTGATAAGGATACGGCAGGTTTTCATAGTTGCTTCGAATTTATCCATCTTCTCTGTTTCATTTACGTTGATGTAGAGGGAAGAGGTATGACCATAGCCGCCATCTGCAACGAGCTGCGCAGCCTTTGCAACAGCATCGTCAAAATTCTTGGCCTTGTACATGGCAAGTACAGGGGAAAGCTTCTCGTGTGCGAATTCTTCGCTGATATCAACGGACTCAACCTCACCGATCAGGATCTTGGTCTCAGCCGGTACAGTAACGCCTGCCATTTCAGCGATAGTAGCAGCCTTCTGTCCTACGATCTTGGCATTCAGTGCACCGTTGATAAGGATAGTCTTTCTGACTTTCTCGATCTCGTCTTTTTTAAGGAAGTAGCATCCTCTGTAAAGGAACTCTTCCTTCACTTCTTTATAAATGCTCTCCAGAACAGTTACGGACTGCTCGGAAGCACAGATCATACCATTGTCAAAGGTCTTGGAGTGGATGATGGAGTTAACTGCAAGACGGATATCTGCGCTGTCATCAATAATGGCAGGTGTATTTCCGGGTCCTACACCAACAGCCGGTTTACCGGAGGAGTAAGCTGCTTTGACCATTCCGGGACCACCGGTGGCAAGGATGATATCTGCGTTCTGCATTACCATGTTGGTAAGGTCAAGGCTTGGGATATCGATCCATCCGATGATTCCTTCCGGCGCACCTGCGGCAACAGCTGCTTCCAGAACAACTTTTGCAGCTTCAATAGTGGATTTCTTAGCACGCGGATGCGGGCTGATGATGATCGCATTACGGGTTTTCAGGGAAATAAGAGATTTATAGATTGCTGTGGAGGTCGGGTTGGTTGTAGGGATAACTGCAGCGATCAGTCCTACAGGTTCCAGGATCTTCTTGAGTCCGTATGCCTTGTCTTCTTCTACAACACCACATGTCTGAGTGTTCTTATATGCATTGTAAACATACTCTGCTGCGTAATGGTTCTTGATAACCTTGTCTTCCATGATACCCATGCCTGTTTCCTCAACAGCCATTTTGGCAAGTGGGATACGCATCTTGTCAGCAGCAGTAGCAGCTGCCTTAAAGATCTTGTCGACCTGCTCCTGTGTGTAGGTAGCAAAGATCTTCTGAGCCTCTTTCATTGCAGCCATTTTCGCGGTCAGGGCTTCTGGAGTGTCGATGATGGTAGGGATAGTTTCTTTCTTTGCCATGTGGAATCCTCCTGTTTTCATATGATAATGGTCTGTGGTCCTGCGGGCTTATCCTTTTTTCGCCGGCAGATGCTGCAGAGTTTTTGTAAGTCCCCGCGCTGCGTTTCGTTGTTGATTCAATCTGATTGAATTTTCAGTTTCGATACTAATATAGTATCAAAATTCTGAAAAAAACGCAAATTCTGAATTTTATCGCTATGTGCAAAATGACGAACAAAAAATTAGGGGAAAATACTGTAAATTTTACTTTGCAGAACGCTGAATTATTGGAAAAATCTTAAAAAAAATTTTTGAAATTCAGCACTGTGCACAAAGAGCATGTTAAAAAATTGTCAGCACTGACAAAAAACATGCACACATATGAAGGGCGGGCAAAAGATAAAACGCAACATGTGGTTAAAACATTAACGTTAAACTTTTGTCAAATGATCATGCGCACATTATAATTTAACTGATTTCAGACGTCAATAGAGAATTCGATGAATAATTAACAAAAATACGGAATAATTTTGATAAAAAAATCACAAAAATATTGTGGCAAAGTAAAGCGTGATAACATAAGAAATCAAAAAACTTGAAATTATTTAAAATTTCAGAATAATTAGGCGGAAATTATCGTGATTTTTTTCAGAAATGCAGAAAAAAAACTGCCATACAGGAAATGCTTCCCATATGGCAGTTTATATAAATATAGGTCAGGCGGATAAAAGCATCCGCATTCACTATGCGGCTTTGCGCCGAATTACTGTAAAAGGTTTCTGCTCAACAGTAAATGATAGCCAGGTTCGATCAGCTCTTGCGGAATGCGGCACGTTTTCTGTCTCTGGAGTCCAGAATACGTTTACGGATACGAAGGCTTGTCGGTGTTACCTCAAGAAGCTCATCCTGGTCGATGAATTCAATGGCCTGCTCAAGACTTAAGATCTTTGGCGGAACAAGCTTCAGTGCATCGTCAGCGGAAGAGGAACGAGTATTGGTAAGGTGCTTGGTCTTGCAGACATTCAGTTCGATATCCTCGGCCTTTCCGTTCTGTCCGATGACCATACCGCTGTACACCTTCTCGCCAGGTCCGACAAAGAGAGTACCACGCTCCTGAGCAGAGAAAAGACCGTAGGTAACAGTCTCGCCTGCCTCGAAAGCGATGAGGGAACCCTGTTTACGGTACGGGAAGTCTCCCTTGTATGGTGCGTATCCGTCAAACATGGTGTTCAGGATACCGGTACCCTTGGTGGAGGTAAGGAATTCGTTACGGAATCCGATCAGTCCACGGGAGGGGATGGAGAACTCGAGACGTACAGTTCCGTCGCTTGCTGTGCTCATACCCTGAAGCTCACCTTTACGCTCGCTGAGTTTCTGGATGATAGTACCGGAAAATTCTTCCGGAACGTCAACGTATGCGATTTCGATCGGCTCCAGTTTACGTCCACGCTCGTCTGTGTGATAGAGAACCTCCGGTTTGCTGACTGCAAACTCGTATCCCTCACGGCGCATGTTCTCAATAAGAACGGAGAGGTGAAGCTCACCACGGCCGGAAACCTTGAAGCACTCGGTTGTATCGGTGTCTTCTACACGAAGGCTGACGTCTGTGTTCAGCTCACGGTAGAGACGGTCACGAAGGTGACGGGAAGTGATGTATTTACCTTCCTGTCCTGCAAGAGGACTGTCGTTTACAAGGAAGTTCATGGAGATTGTTGGCTCGGAAATCTTCTGGAACGGAATGGACTCCGGGTTGTCTCCTGCACAGAGGGTATCTCCAATGTGGATATCCGCGATACCGGAGATTGCAACAATAGCTCCGATGGTAGCACTTTTAACTTCAACTTTGTTCAGTCCGTCAAATTCGTAGAGTTTGCTGATCTTTACGCGCTCGTGTTTGTCAGGGTCATGATGGTTCAGAAGCATCAGCTCCTGGTTCACGGAAATGGTTCCGCGCTCAACCTTACCGACACCGATACGGCCTACATACTCATTGTAGTCAATGGTGCTGATAAGAACCTGTGTATCTCCGTCCGGATCTCCCTCCGGAGCAGGGATCGCATCAAGGATAGTCTCAAAAAGAGGAGCCATATTCTCAGGCTTATCATCGAGGTTACGAACTGCATAGCCGGCCTTTGCGGAGGCATACAGGAACGGGCAGTCCAGCTGTTCGTCAGATGCGTCCAGATCCATGAGAAGCTCCAGAACCTCGTCGACAACCTCCTCCGGACGTGCTTCCGGACGGTCGATCTTATTGATGCAGACAATAACATGCAGGTTCAGTTCGAGAGCTTTACGAAGTACAAATTTAGTCTGAGGCATGGCACCCTCGAAGGCGTCCACAAGAAGAATAACGCCGTCTACCATCTTCAGCACACGCTCTACCTCGCCGCCGAAGTCCGCATGACCTGGAGTATCGATGATATTGATTTTTACATCCTTATAATGAACTGCGGTGTTTTTGGAGAGAATCGTAATGCCGCGCTCACGCTCAATATCGTTGGAGTCCATGACACGTTCCTGGACTTCCTGGTTCTCACGGAAAACACCGCTCTGTTTCAAAAGCTCGTCAACAAGTGTTGTTTTACCGTGATCGACATGGGCGATAATGGCCACGTTACGAACATCTTCACGCTTGGTCTTCATATAATCCAAATCCTTTCTTTCCATATATAAGTAATTTTTTTGTTAAAAATGATGTCCAAATTTATAGTCTATCACATTTTTGTGAGATTACAAGACATAAAAAAATATTTTTGGTTTTTCATTTTTCAGGCATATTATACCGCAAATACACATAGATTGATATAGACGAAATACACGAAGAGGAAGGAGAGCTACTTATTATGGCAGATAAAATTATTGAAAACAATCAGGTATCCGTTATGGGACGGATCGCTACGGGGTTTACTTTCAGCCATCAGGTCTTTGGAGAAGGATTTTACATGATGGATATCCTGGTAAAACGTCTCAGCGATTCGGAGGACAGGATCCCGGTGATGGTGTCTGAGCGGCTGATCGATATCACACAGGATTATGTGGGAGAATATATCGAGATCCACGGACAGTTCCGATCCTATAACCGTCATGAAGAAAAGAGAAACCGGCTTGTGCTTTCAGTCTTTGCCCGGGAAGTGAAGTTTGTGGGGGAGGAAGAAGAAACTGTGCCGGTCAATCAGATCTTTCTGGACGGATATATCTGTAAACCGCCTGTATACAGAAAAACACCGTTGGGAAGAGAGATCGCAGATCTTCTGATGGCAGTCAATCGACCTTACGGAAAATCCGATTACATACCATGTATATGCTGGGGAAGAAATGCCAGATATGCTTCTGCTTTTGAAGTAGGCGGGCATGTACTGATCTGGGGCAGGATCCAGAGCAGGGAGTACATGAAACGGATTAGTGAAAACGAAACAGAAAAAAGGATTGCCTATGAAGTTTCGGTGAGTAAATTGGAATATGTTGAGTAACATTGGATATATTTTGGAATAGTGGTGAGAACATTAAGGTAACACTTGCATTTCCAGCCAATCTGCGGTAATATTAAAAAAATCAGAAAAATGGGGAATTACCGGTTTCACTAACAGTAAGAGGAAAAATCATGGAAAGAGAAATAACAGAGGTTTATTGCGGGAACGGGAAAGGAAAGACAACTCTGGCTGTAGGCCGGGGGCTGCGCTTTGCTACACAGGGAAAAAGTGTGATCATCATACAGTTCCTCAAGGGCAGGGAACGCAGAGAACTGGATTTCCTTGAGGAACTGGATAATTTTGATTTCAAGATTTTCCGTTTCGAAAAAATGGACACCTGCTATAATGACCTAAGTGAGCAGGAAAAGGCAGAAGAGAGAACTAATATTCTCAATGGCCTTAATTTCGCACGGAAGGTAATTGCTACCAGAGAGTGTGATTTTCTGCTGCTGGATGAGATCCTCGGGCTTATGGATAAAGGAATCGCTCCAGTTGAGACGATCATCGATATGCTTAAGCAGAAGGATGAAAGTATGCATATAATTATGACCGGACGCTGGCTTCCGGATGCTTTGAAGCCCTATGTGGATAGTATTACCACGATAACAACAGAGCTGACTGACCAGGAACGGGAATAAGCAATATTTCACAGAAGAAAGAAGGAGGAAGACAAATGGCAATTTTTAAAGGAACAGGCGTTGCAATCGTAACACCTATGCATGAAGACGGTAAAGTGAATTTTGAGAAACTTGAGGAGATCCTTGAGGATCAGATCGCGAACAGCACAGACGCCATCGTTATCTGTGGAACAACAGGAGAATCTTCTACTCTGACACACGGAGAGCATCTTCAGACAATTAAGTTCACAATTGATAAAGTTAACAAACGTGTGCCTGTTATCGCAGGAACAGGTTCCAATTGTACAGAGACAGCGATCATGATGTCCAAGGAAGCAGCTTCCTATGGCGCAGACGCTCTTCTTATTGTAACACCTTACTATAACAAGGCTACACAGAAGGGTCTTATCGCTCACTACACAGCAATTGCCAATGCAGTTCCGGAAACTCCGCTCATCATGTACAACGTACCGAGCCGTACAGGCTGCAACATCCAGCCGGCTACAGCAGCTTACCTTGCAAAGAATGTAAAGAACATTGTCGGAATCAAGGAAGCAACAGGAGATCTTTCCCAGATCGCCAAGATGATGTCTCTGGCAGACGGACAGCTTGAGCTTTACTCCGGAAATGATGATCAGGTACTTCCGATTCTTTCTCTTGGCGGACTTGGAGTTATTTCCGTGCTTTCCAACGTTGCACCGAAGTTTACACATGACATGGTCATGAAATATTTCGACGGCGACACCAAGGGAGCAACAGAGGATCAGCTGAAAGCTCTTCCGCTGATCAATGCGCTGTTCAGCGAAGTAAACCCGATTCCTGTTAAGACAGCTATGAACCTTATGGGAATGAACGTAGGGCCGCTTCGTATGCCGCTCTGCGAGATGGAAGAGGACACAAAGGCAGCTCTTGCAAAAGAGATCGAGAAATTCGGCCTTAAGCTTGCTAAATGATCTGACTGTAAGCGAAAGGTAAAGGAGAATATACTATGGTAAAAATCATCATGCACGGCTGCAACGGACATATGGGCCAGGTCATCAGCGGCATTGTGGAGAAAGATCCGGATGCTGAGATCGTAGCAGGTATTGATATTGCAGATCAGGGAAAAAACAGCTATCCGGTATTCACCGATATTGACGCATGTCAGGTAGAGGCAGATGCGATCATTGATTTTTCTTCCGCAAAGGCAACAGACAAGCTTCTTGAGTACAGCGCGGCACGCCAGATCCCGGTTGTTCTGTGCAGTACCGGTTTAAGCCAGGAGCAGCTTGCAAAAGTGGAAGAAACATCCCGAAAGGTAGCAGTGCTGAAATCCGCAAATATGTCTCTTGGTATCAACACACTTCTGAAGCTGGTTCAGGACGCAGCTAAGGTTCTTGCAGCTGCAGGCTTTGATATGGAGATCGTAGAGAAGCATCACCGCCTGAAATTAGACGCACCAAGTGGTACTGCACTTGCGCTGGCAGACAGCATTAATGAAGCTATGGATAATCAGTATCATTATGTATATGACCGCAGCCAGAAACGTGAAAAACGCGATGATAAGGAGATCGGTATCTCCGCAGTTCGCGGCGGAACTATCGTAGGTGAGCATGAGATAATTTTTGCAGGTCAGGACGAAGTGATCGAGTTCAAGCATACTGCATATTCCAAGGCTATTTTTGGAAAAGGTGCTGTAGAAGCAGCCAAATTCCTTGCAGGCAAACCGGCAGGACGTTATGATATGAGTGACGTGATCGGCTGATCCTGACAGATTGAGCCGCAACAGAATAAAATTACAGGTAATACAGACGGGGTTCGTGTAAGATCGGACCCCGTCTTTTTTGGATGAAATTGCGGTTTTTGAAATTTTTCCCAGAATAGGATAGCGGAAAAAGTGCCATATTAGGAATACAGAATTTTTTAGAAAAAGGAGAAGATCATATGAAAAAATGGAAGGCGATTCTTTTTGGTACTTTGCTTACCCTGTCTCTGTGTACATTTACAGCCTGCGGCACAGAGGTAAACAATGCGGATGAAACAGTGGATGAAAAAGATAAAAACACGAAGGATAAGGAAAAAGATACAAACGAAAATACTGCCGCAGAAGATGAAACTATGGAAGAAAAAGCAGACAATGACGGTGTGAAGGACAATGGAGAGAGCATTAAGGATTCCGGCACGGATAACAATGAGATGTCCGATGGAAATATTACCGTGACGCCTGCAGGAAATGGAAATAACGGGACAGCAGCACCCGGAGCTGCGGATGCTGACAGAAACGAAAATGACGGAACTGTATCCGGTGAGCTGGGTGACAGTGTAAAGGACCTTGGCGACGGTGTAGGTAATGCAGTGGATGATATCGGAAACGCAGTGGGAAATGCGGTAGAAGGAAGATAACAGATATTTTACCACAGCATTGCATAAAACTGTTTCAGATGCTATTATCAGTGCATGGAAAGAAGATGGAGGATAGGATTATGAAATTCAGACCATGCATTGATATACATAACGGAAAAGTAAAACAGATCGTAGGAGGAAGCCTGAAGGATCAGGGGGATCAGGCGGCAGAAAATTTTGTGTCAGAGCAGGATGCGGCATTCTATGCAGAGCTTTATAAGAAGGCAGGATTAAAGGGCGGTCATGTGATCCTTCTGAACGGAAAGGATTCCCCGAACTATGAAGCAACAAAAGTCCAGGCACTTCAGGCTCTGGGAAAATATCCCGGAGGGCTTCAGATCGGAGGCGGCATCTGCCCGGAGAATGCGGCAGAATATCTGGAGGCTGGCGCCAGCCACGTGATCGTAACCTCCTATGTGTTTAAAAACGGAGTGATCTCCTGGGAAAATCTGGAGAAGATCCGTGATGCAGCGGGGAAAGAACATCTTGTACTTGACCTGAGCTGCCGCAAAAAAGATGGCAAATATTATATTGTCACAGACCGATGGCAGAAATTTACAGAAGAGATCGTGACACCGGAGCTGATGGAAAGGCTTGGAAGCTTCTGCGACGAATTTCTGGTCCATGCAGTGGATGTGGAAGGAAAGGCACGAGGTGTGGAAACAGAGCTTGCAAAGCTTCTGGGACAGTATACAGCCCATCCGGTGACCTATGCAGGCGGTGTGGGTTCTATGGCAGATATTGAAGAGCTTCGAAAAGCAGGTCAGGGCAGACTGGATGTGACTGTTGGCAGTGCTTTGGATATTTTTGGCGGAAGTATACCCTTTGAAGCTCTGGCTAAAATGAAATAGTATATACAAATAGTGAAGCAGATGCTTTTGTCCCATCAATCTTCTGGCACTGGTGTGCAGATATACATTTGTAATGAATTAATTAGATGAAATACTCTAATAGTTGCGCATTCGCGACAAAAAAAACATTTTGAAGGAATATATCGAATAAATTTGGAAAAAATTTATGAAATTTTTGAAAAGTGATGTTAAAATTCAATTTAATATGTTATAATAGCAACATAAAACAGCAAAGGGGATGGAAGTCATGAAATTTATTATTAGTGGAAAGAATATAGCAGTAACCGAAGGACTTAAAACAGCTGTTGAGGACAAGCTTGGTAAACTTGAAAGGTATTTCACTCCTGAAACTGAGATTTCAGTAACCTTAAGCGTTGAGAAGGATCGCCAGAAGATCGAGGTAACGATCCCTGTGAAAGGTAACATTATCCGTTCCGAGCAGGTAAGCAATGATATGTATGTATCCATCGATCTGGTTGAAGAGGTAATTGAGCGTCAGCTTCGTAAATACAAGAACAAGATCGTTGACAAGCAGCAGGAATCCACAAACTTCCAGAAGGCATACCTTGATAAGGATTATGAAGAGGATGAGGAAGTTAAGATCATCCGTACCAAGAAATTCGGGATCAAACCAATGTATCCGGAAGATGCATGCGTACAGATGGAGCTTCTCGGACATAATTTCTTTGTATTCTTTAATGCTGAGACAGAGCAGGTTAACGTAGTTTATAAACGTAAAGGAAATACTTACGGACTGATCGAACCAGAGTTCTGATAGGGAATTTTATTATCACAACTGAATATTGAATGGAAGGCTCCGGGAATCTGTGTGAGAAATCGGCAGGTTTCCGGAGCCTTTTATGTCACAGCAAAATCAGGCTTCTTTTCTGTTGCAAGCAATAGGGGAGAATTATATAATGAAGACATATGCGAAAGGAGAAAGGAAAAATGAAAAAGAAGCTTCCTGTGGTGATCTTAAGTGCAGCTCTTGGTATGACCATGATACCGGCTACCTGTATGGCAGCGGAATTTAACAGTGGTGACACCATAAAAGAACAGACTGTGGAGGACCTGGAACTGAGTTCCGTAGAAAACAATACAAAGGATTCCCAAAAGTCAGAAATACAATGGACAGGATTTAAATGGGACAGCTATTCCTAGGCAGAGATAACGCTTACGTCAGCCGTTAACGGCGTTTGCTATTATAAATGGGCAGAGCGGGGGGAAGACGGAAATCCCCAGGTGCCTCAGATCGAGACCGGAAATACCGTGAATGATGAGGTTTTGATCAGTGAGGATGAAGAGTTCGGGATCACACTTGCAGACCTGGATACAGACCAGGCAGTTGATCTGTATATCCAGATTGAGGATGAGAATGGGAAATTAAGTGATCTGAAGCGGATGGAGCTGGATCAGGACAGCCGCCCGGCGAAAAAAACAGATTCTGAGAAAAAACATAAAGCATCCAAACCAAAGGCAGAGGACAGTACGGTAGAGGGGCTGGATTCTCCTCTGGAATTCTACCCGGATACATTTTATGATTTTAAGGTTATCGGTGCAGGTACCGATAATGAGGATCCGGAAAACGGAGACATTAAGTGGGTGCCTGTTTACTGGAGCACATCTGCGAATCCGAATTCCAACCGGATCCGAAGCACCTGGAAGATCGGTTCCAAGGAAGGAATCGACCAGGAGGGAACTTTTAATCTGTATGTTTTCTTCCGCAAATATACCTGCAAGGATTCCAAATGGCAGTCTACGGATAAGATACAGTCTGTACAGTACAAGTTTCAGTCAGCCCCACTTTCTGAAAAATAATACTGTGTGGAGTGCGAATATCTCCTTGACATAACAAATATGTAACTCACGGAGAAAAGGAGGAAGGTAAATGAAGAAAAAAGTTCTGGCACTTTTTTTAAGTGCTGCACTTTGTGTGACGGTGCTTCCGGCAACCGGTATGGCTGCAGAGTTTGGTAGCGGTGATGCAGAAATCACAGAAAATGCTGGGGATAGCCAGGAGATGTTTTCCGCAGAGAAAACTACAGAGTCTATGGGAGAGACTGAGCAGCCTGCAGAAGACAGTGAGGATATTTCTGAGGAAATGGTGGATAACTCTTCCGATGCAACCATGGAAGATGTGGAAAACGCGGAAAATGCGGAGAACAGCGAGGATGCTTTCGGCGGAGCTGAGGAAGGAGTTTCAGAAGAGATCTCCAGTGAGGATGATCCGGAAGTATTATTGACAGAACTAATACCTGAAGAAGCAGGAGATGGTATGGAAGAAGAAAACGCAGAAGCTATGTCAGCGTCAGCTCCGGAGCTGACAGTGACACCGACAGCGGGTCCGGAACCGACAGTGACACCGATAACGGATCCGGAACTGACAGTGACACCAACACCGGTGCCAAAAATAAACGTAAAATGGACCGGAGAAAAATGGGTAAGCCGCAGTTCTGTAAATGTGACACTTAAAGTTGATGCAAACGGAGCCTGCTACTACAAAGCTGTAGCGAGAAAAAAGGACGGAACATCTGATGTTCCGAGGGTCGATATGGGAAACTCTCGTGTGGCGGTTACTGCAAACAGAAGCTTTGTGATATATCTTAAGAATCTGGATACAGAGAAAGAATTTGATCTGTATCTTAAGGTATTGGGTTCAGACGGAAGAACCAGCAACCTGAAAAAATTAAAGTTGAATTACAGGGGAACCCGCCCGAAATATGATGTGACGCCGACGCCAGCCTATACACCTTATATACCGGATGTCAGAGAAAGTGTCGTCAGAGGTTTGGATTCTCCGCTGAAATTTACTCCGAATAAATATTATAATTTTACTGTGACCGGTGCGGGAACTACGAATACAAATCCCGGGCCCGGAGATGTGAAGTGGGTGCCGGTTTACTGGAGTACTTCACCAAATCCAACCGATAACAGGAAGAATACTACTTGGCGGATCGGATCTGCCAAAGGAATAAACAAAGCCGCAACTTATAACATGTATATCTTTTTCCAGAAGTATGTTTATCAGAAATCTGCATGGAAAAAGACTGATGAAGTACAGTCAGCCGTATACCAGTTCCGTTCCGCGGCCCTTACAACGGTAAAGCTTACCACGCCCGGGTTATCCGGCACTTCCAACAGCCCTGCCGGCATCGTCTTCAAATGGAAAAAAGCTGCAAATGCTTCCGGCTATAAGATCTATCGAAGGACCGGAAACAGCAGCAAGTGGGTCAATATCGCTACCGTAAGCGGAAGCAATACGCTGGTCTATACAGACGGATCAGTAAAAGCAGGAACCATGTATACCTATACAGTCCGCGCATACAAGGGCTCTGCTTTAAGTGCTTATAACAAAAACGGTAGCAGGATCGTCCGCCTGACAGCTCCGGTGCAGTACAAACCGTCCAGCAAGGCTTCCGGGAAGCTGACTGTCCGCTGGAAAAAAGCAGTTGGCGCTTCCGGCTATCAGATCCAGTATGCGGCCTCAAGGTCCATGAGAGGGGCCAGAACAGTGTCCACCAGTGCACTGACCCGAACACTTTCCGGTTTGAAAAAGGGAAGCACTTATTATGTTCGTATCCGTGCATACAAAAAAGTGAGCGGAAAGACATATTACGGTGCCTGGAGCAGTGTGAAAAATGTAAAAGTAAGAAAATAAGATCTGTAATATCCCGCGGGATCCTCGAAAACAGGATCCTATGCGGGATATTTTCTGTTGTTCCTGACATGATTTGTTAAATAATTGTTCATTGTTTTTATAACAGGAAAGTGGTAGAATATATACCATATGTGATCCAGTATAATGGATATCAACAGAGAACTGGAATGATCCAAAATTGGACAGATCAGAGACAGCAGTCTTATTCGAATAAAATGATTGGAGCAGAAACATGAATGTTTTTTCAAAAGTATTTGGAACCCGCAGCCAGCGTGAGGTAAAACGTATCATGCCGCTGGTTGAAAAAACCGAGAGCTATCAGTCTCAGATGCAGCAGCTTACGGATGAGCAGTTACGAGACAAAACAAGAGAATATAAGAAACGTCTTGCAGAAGGTGCAACACTGGATGATCTTCTTCCGGAGGCATTTGCCACCGTACGTGAGGCAGCCAAGCGTGTACTTGGAATGGAGCATTACCGTGTACAGATCATCGGTGGTATCATCCTTCACCAGGGCCGTATCGCCGAGATGAAAACAGGTGAAGGTAAAACTCTTGTTTCCACACTTCCTGCATATCTGAATGCCCTTGAGGGAAAAGGTGTCCACATCGTAACCGTCAACGACTACCTGGCAAAACGAGATGCTGAGTGGATGGGTAAGGTTCACGAGTTCCTTGGCCTGACTGTAGGCGTGGTACTTAACGACATGAAGCCGGAAGAGCGTCGTGCGGCATACGGATGTGACATCACATACGTAACAAACAATGAACTTGGATTTGATTATCTTCGTGACAACATGGTCATCTATAAAGAACAGCTTGTTCAGAGAGATCTTCACTACTGTATCATCGATGAGATCGACTCTGTCCTGATCGATGAGGCACGTACACCTCTGATCATTTCCGGACAGAGCGGCAAGTCCACCAAGCTTTATGAGGTGTGCGATATCCTTGCACAGCAGCTGGAGCGTGGTGAGGCCAGCCATGAGATGACCAAGATGGCAGCCATCATGGGTGAGGAGGTTATCGAGACCGGTGACTTCGTTGTAAATGAGAAAGATAAGATCGTCAACCTTACCGAGCAGGGTATCAAGAAGGTTGAGAAATTCTTTAATATCGAGAACCTGGCAGATCCGGAAAACCTGGAGATCCAGCACAACATCATCCTTGCACTTCGTGCACATAATCTGATGCACAAGGATCAGGATTATGTTGTAAAAGATGACGAGATCCTGATCGTTGATGAGTTTACCGGACGTATCATGCCGGGCCGTCGTTACTCCGATGGTCTTCATCAGGCGATCGAGGCGAAAGAGCATGTGAAGGTTAAGAGAGAGAGCAAGACTCTCGCAACCATTACCTTCCAGAACTTTTTCAACAAATATGACAAAAAAGGCGGTATGACAGGTACAGCCCTCACCGAGGAAAAAGAGTTCCGTGATATCTACGGCATGGACGTTGTAGAGATCCCGACCAACCGTGTAGTACAGCGTAAAGACCTTGACGATGCTGTTTACATGACAAAGAAAGAGAAATTCAACGCCGTTGTAGAGGCAGTTAAGGAAGCTCACGCAAAACATCAGCCGGTACTGGTTGGTACGATCACCATCGAGACTTCCGAGCTTCTCAGCAGAATGCTGAAGAGAGAGGGAATCCCCCACAATGTATTGAATGCCAAGTTCCATGAGCTTGAGGCTGAGATCGTAGCTCAGGCAGGACAGGCAGATGCCGTTACCATCGCGACCAACATGGCAGGCCGTGGTACCGATATCAAGCTTGACGATGTGGCAAGAGAGGCCGGCGGTCTGAAGATCATCGGTACCGAGCGTCATGAGTCAAGACGTATCGATAACCAGCTCCGTGGACGTTCCGGACGACAGGGAGATCCGGGTGAATCCCGTTTCTACATTTCCCTTGAGGATGACCTGATGCGTCTGTTCGGTTCCGAGAGACTGATGAAGGTGTTCACATCCCTTGGTGTTGAGGAGAATGAGCAGATCGAGCACAAGATGCTTTCCAATGCCATCGAGAAAGCCCAGGAGAAGATCGAGTTCAACAACTTCGGTATCCGTAAAAACCTTCTCGATTATGACCAGGTTAACAATGAGCAGAGAGAGATCATCTATGAGGAGCGCCGCCAGGTACTTGACGGTGAGAATATGCGTGATGCCATCTATAAGATGATCACAGATATCGTAGACAGCATGACAGACATGTGCTTCTCCGATGACATGGATTCTTCTGAGTGGGATCTTGATGAGTTCAACACTGCGATCACTCCGATCATCCCGATCCACCCGCTGACCGCAGAGAAGGTAAAAGGCCATAAGAAAGATGAGATCAAGCACATTGTGAAGGAAGAGGCTGTGAAGCTTTATGAAGCGAAGGAGGCTGAGTTCCCGGAACCGGAACAGCTTCGTGAGCTTGAGCGAGTTGTCCTTCTGAAATGCATCGACAGCAAATGGATGGATCACATCGATGATATGGAAATGCTCCGTCAGGGTATCGGTCTGATGGCATACGGCCAGAGAGATCCGGTTGTTGAGTACAAGATGAATGCATTCGAGATGTTTAACAGCATGATCAGCTCCATTCAGGAAGACACTGTACGTATGCTGTATCATGTTCATGTGGAGCAGAAGATCGAGCGTGAGCAGGTTGCTAAGGTAACCGGCACAAACAAAGATAACAGCGCAGGCCCGAAGAAACCGGTTCAGCGAAAAGAAGATAAAGTATACCCGAATGATCCATGCCCATGCGGAAGCGGCAAGAAATACAAACAGTGTTGCGGACGTAAGGCTGCCAAGATCTGAGAATAAAGATAAAAATAGTCTCACCCGGATGATGCGGTGGGGCTATTTTTTCTGGAATTTCTGTTACACAGGAATAGAGTGCAGCGAATATTAAGTAACCGTCATATAGACTTGTCTGATTTTTCATATGCTGCGTTGTCGTCAATCGCCGTAGCCACCGATACGCTTCATTCCCTCGCCCTGCATATGAGAAAGTCATCCTGCGCCAATATGGCAGATACTTAATTTTCGCTGTAAGAGAAGGGGTATGATAATATGGCAATTATAAAAACTGCAATTCTTCAGACACATGTATATACTGATAAATTTCGCAATATCACCCAGGCAGCAGAACTTCTTGCCAGCCCGGAGCTTCAGGGGATCGATCTGGCAGTCCTGCCCGAAATGTTCTGCTGCCCCTACGAGAACAAATACTTCCCGGAGTACGCGGAACCAGAGAGGGGAGATACCTGGGAAAAATGTTCCCGACTGGCGGCAGAACACGGAATTTATCTCGTAGCAGGAAGTATGCCGGAGAGAGATGAAGCCGGCAATATTTATAACACTTCCTATGTCTTTGACAGAAATGGTCATCAGATCGGTAAGCACCGGAAGATGCATCTTTTTGACATTGATGTAAAAGGCGGTCAGTATTTTAAAGAATCCGATACCCTGACACCGGGAGACCAGGTGACGGTTTTTGATACAGAATTTGGTAAGATGGGCCTTTGCATCTGCTACGACTTCCGTTTTCCGGAGCTTGCCAGGCTGATGGTGGACGAAGGCGCCCAGGTAATCATCGTGCCGGCTGCTTTTAACATGACAACAGGGCCCCTTCACTGGGAGCTGATGTTCCGCCAGAGAGCCGTGGATAACCAGGTATACACCATCGGAGCTGCCCCCGCCAGAGACCTGAACGCCGGGTATCATTCCTGGGGCCACTCCATTGCCGCAGACCCCTGGGGAAAAGTCCTCATGGAGATGGAAGAGAAGCCGGCTGTGAAGGTTGTGGAACTGGAACTGGACGAGGTAAAAAAAGTCCGGGAGCAGCTGCCGCTTCTGAAGCACAGGAGAGGGGATATTTACGCCCTGACCACGTTTTCGTTGTAATTTCTATGCCCATATGGTATTGTATAAGACAGGCAGGAAATCCTGTATCAATATATAGAAAGAAGGTGAAGCTGTGGTTGAGTTAGATCAGTTCAAGAGTATTCTTGCAACATACACAGAGCCATTAGTGGAAGTGAGGGATTCACTTTGACCTCGCTAACAAAGAGCAGAAGGTCGAAGAATTAGAGCGCGAGATGGAGGCGCCTGATTTCTGGGATAATGCGGAAGCATCCCAGATGAAGATGAAACAGTTAAAGAGTCTCAAGGACGATATTGAGACATACCATAATCTGGAAACACAGATGGAAGATATGGAAACCATGATCGAGATGGGATATGAGGAGAATGATCCTGAGATCGTCCCTGAGATCCAGGAAATGCTGGACGAGTTCCAGGCAAGCTTTGACAGCATCCGTGTGAAGACACTCCTTTCCGGAGAGTACGACGGAGAGAACGCCATCATCAAGCTGAACGCAGGAGCCGGCGGAACAGAGGCCTGCGACTGGTGCGGAATGCTTTATCGTATGTACAGCAGATGGGCGGAGAAGAAAGGCTTTGCGCTGGAGGTCCTGGATTACCTTGACGGTGATGAGGCCGGTGTGAAATCCGTAACCTTCCAGGTGAACGGAGAGAACGCCTACGGTTATCTGAAATCCGAGAAGGGTGTTCATCGTCTTGTACGTATTTCTCCGTTTAATGCAGCAGGAAAGAGACAGACCTCTTTTGTATCCTGCGATGTTATGCCGGATATCAAGAAGGATCTGGATGTTGAGATCAATGATGACGATATCCGTATCGATACCTACCGAAGCAGTGGTGCCGGTGGACAGCATATCAACAAGACATCCTCTGCGATCCGTATCACACATTTCCCGACAGGAATCGTGGTACAGTGCCAGAATGAACGTTCTCAGCACATGAACAAGGATAAGGCTATGCAGATGCTGAAGGCCAAGCTGTATCTGCTGAAACAGCAGGAAGCTGAGGAGAAGCTTTCCGGCATTCGAGGCGAAGTGACAGATATCGGCTGGGGAAACCAGATCCGTTCCTATGTCCTGCAGCCATACACCATGGTAAAAGACCATAGAACCAATGAAGAAACCGGTAATGTTGACGCAGTTCTGGACGGTGGTATTGACATTTTTATCAATGCATACCTGAAATGGATCGCGCTGGCGAAAAAGAAAGAATAACATTACTGTCACGGAACCCCATAAAGACAGAGAAAAGGACTCCGCAGGCAAAAAAGCGCTTGTGGAGTTTCTTTTATTATGATAATATATCTCTTGTACAAAAACAGTTGTCTTTATGAAACGGACAGAAGGCTGCTGGCCACAATGTGAACAGCAGTCAGAGAGGTTGCTATGCAGAAACAGGTTGAAAAGAAAAAATACTATGTAGTAAGAGAACGGGCAGTGCCGGAGGTACTTCTCAAGGTGGTTGAGGCCAAGAGACTGCTGGAATCCAAACGGGTGGCTACTGTTCAGGAAGCTGCTGAAAGGACCGGGATCAGCCGCAGTTCTTTTTACAAATATAAGGACGATATTTTTCCTTTCCACGAGGAGACCAAGGGAAAGACCATCACCTTTATCATTCAGATGGACGATGAGCCGGGGCTTTTATCAATGGTGCTGCAGACGATTGCCCGTTTTCACGGTAATATCCTGACCATACATCAGAGTATTCCCATTAACGGAGTCGCAACGCTGACGCTGAGCGTTGACATCCTTCCGGGAGAAGGCGACGCAGAGGCTATGGTGGAGAATATTGAGCAGAGAGACGGTATACACTATTTGAAAATTTTAGGCAGGGAGTAAGCATATGATAAACATAGCAGTATTAGGCTACGGTACAGTAGGAAGCGGAGTTGTTGAAGTCATCAACACCAATCATGAGAGCATTAACAAGAGAGCTGGAGATGAGATTAACATCAAGTACGTTCTTGATTTAAGAGATTTTCCGGGAGATCCGGTTGAGAAAGTTCTGGTTCATGATTATGAAGTGATCGTAAACGATCCGGAGGTAGATATTGTTGTTGAGGTTATGGGCGGGATCGAGCCGGCTTATACCTTTGTAAAAAGAGCGCTTCAGGCAGGAAAGAGCGTAAGCACATCCAATAAGGCTCTGGTAGCCAAGCATGGTTCTGAGCTCATGGAGATCGCAAAAGAAAAAAATATCAATTTCCTTTTTGAGGCAAGCTGCGGCGGCGGTATCCCGATCATCCGCGCACTGAATTCTTCACTGACAGCAGATGAGATCGATGAGATCACAGGAATCCTTAACGGAACCACCAACTACATGCTTTACAAGATGAGCACAGAGAACTGTGATTTTGATACGGTTCTGAAGGAAGCTCAGGCAAAGGGCTATGCAGAGGCAGATCCGACTGCAGACGTAGGAGGCGCTGACGCATGCCGTAAGATCGCCATCCTTTCTTCACTTGCATACGGAAAATTCCTGAATTACGAGGATATTTATACAGAAGGAATCACAAAGATCACACCGGCAGATATGGAATATGCAAAAGAGCTTGGCATGACCATCAAGCTTCTTGCCACAAGCCGCAGGATCGGAGATTCTTTCTATGCAATGGTAGCGCCGTTCCTGGTAGGCCAGAGTAGCCCGCTTTACAGTGTAAATGATGTGTTTAATGCAGTATTTGTGCACGGAAATGTTCTTGGAGATGCCATGTTCTACGGAAGCGGAGCAGGTAAGCTTCCGACTGCAAGTGCAGTAGTTGCAGATGTTGTGGATGAAGCAAAGCATCTCCACAGAAATATCATGACAAACTGGAGCAGCTATGCCCTGAAGCTTATGGATATGGATGAAGTTGAGGGACGTTTCTTCGTACGTGTGTCTGATACTACTATGGATGAAGTGGAAAAAGCTTTTGGTGATGTACAGACCATCGAGCCGGATGACCTTCCGGACGAATTCGGATTTATCACACCGGTGATGAAGCAGGCTGAATATTATGAGAAGATCAGCAAGCTCACCGGAAAAGTACTGGCAATGATCCGTGTAAAGGATTGATGCCGAAGGGAAGAAAAGAACATGTTGATTGTAAAAAAATTCGGCGGTACTTCTGTGGCAAACAAAGAGCGTATCTTTAATGTTGCCAGAAGATGTATCGAAGATTACAAAAAAGGAAACGACGTGGTGATCGTGCTTTCTGCAATGGGTAAGTATACCGATGAGCTGATCACCATGGCAAAGGATATCAATGACAAACCTCCGAAACGTGAGATGGATATGCTTTTTACCATCGGAGAGCAGATGTCAGTGGCACTGATGTCCATGGCTATGAACAGTCTGGGAGTACCGGCTGTTTCTCTGAACGCCTTTCAGGTAGCTATGCACACAACAAGTGCACATGGCAGCGCACGCCTGAAAAAGATCGATGCGGCACGTATCCGCAGAGAGCTGGATAACCGCAGGATCGTTGTGGTCACAGGCTTCCAGGGCATTGATAAATATAATGACTATACCACACTTGGACGTGGCGGTTCTGATACCACAGCTGTAGCTCTTGCGGCAGCGCTTCATGCAGATGCCTGTGAGATCTATACCGATGTGGACGGTGTTTATACCGCTGACCCGCGTAAGGTTCCGAATGCCCGCAAGCTTAAGGAGATCACTTACGATGAAATGCTGGATCTGGCAACTCTGGGTGCGGGAGTGCTTCATAACCGTTCTGTGGAGATGGCAAAGAAATACGGCGTGCCGCTGGTGGTACGTTCCAGTCTCAACAACAGCGAAGGAACTGTGGTAAAGGAGGAAGTAACAGTGGAGAGAATGCTGATCAGCGGTGTTGCTCTGGATACAGATGCAGTACGTATTGCTGTGATCGGACTTAAAGATTCACCAGGAGTGGCATTTAAGCTTTTTGATACCCTGGCTAAGAAAAATATCAATGTGGATATGATCCTTCAGTCTATCGGCCGTGCCGGAACCAAGGACATTTCCTTTACTGTTGATAAAAATGATCTGGACGATGCAATGGGTGTTCTGGAAGCTAACCAGGCACGCATCGCCTATTCTGAGCTTCATGCGGAGAAAAACATTGCCAAGCTTTCTATTGTAGGAGCAGGTATGATGAGCAATCCGGGTGTTGCTGCAAAAATGTTCGAAAGCCTTTACAATGAGGGTGTGAACATCAATATGATCGCAACATCTGAGATCCGTGTGACGGTTCTCATTAACGAGAAAGATGGCGTACGTGCCATGAATGCGGTACATGATGCGTTTAATCTTGCAGACTAAACAGATGTGAAATATGAGAATATGATATATCTGAAGTAAAAAATGACGTGGCGGAGGCTTGGATGAGTCTCCGCCTTCTATAACGAAGGGATACAGAATTATGAGAAAAAATCTGAAGGGTTGTAAGAAGCTGGCAGGGGAAACTCTGGCCGGTAATTTTACGGTCCCTGTGATCGGGAGTATTGCGGTTGCGGCGATGAGCGCAGTTTCAAGCTATATTTCCACAGCACTTTTTCCGGGAGATTCCCTGTATGCGATCATTGGAGGAGAGGTATTCAGCTTTGTCCTTTCTCTGGTGATCTGTATTTTTTCCGCAGGACTTTACCGGATCTATCTGAATATTTCCAGAAGGGAAGCCTACTCTTTCGGAGACCTTCTGTACTTTTTCAGCCATCAGCCGGATCATGTGATCGTGGCATCCTTTGTGCTGGCATTGATCAATCTGGTGACATCACTTCCACTGGCGTGGTTTTCTTTTACAAGCAATATGGGAAATACAACGGAGGAGCAGATGAACTGGGCAGTAACTTACATGCTGCTCACACTTCTCGGGTTCGCGCTGAACCTGCTGGCAGCTATGCCGTTCACCATGAGCTATTACATCCTGTCCGATAATTCGGACATAAAAGGAGTGCAGGCACTGAAAGCCAGTGCAAAGCTTATGAAGGGACATTACTGGGAATATATGAAAATGCTCTTAAGTTTTGTTCCGTGGATCATTTTTTCCATATTTACATTGTATCTGGCACTGATCTGGCTGGTGCCTTATATAGAAACCTGTATGGCAGTTTTCTATCGGAATATTTCCGGAGAGTTTGATGAACCTCCGGTGGATTCTTATCCCCCGGTAACTCCGATCCCGCAGTTCCACGATGAAACCGAAGCCTGATCGCCTTCCGGAGGATGTTTTCCCTTTCCGGGAGGATGCTTGAAACGCAGGTGATGCCCTTTCCGGGGGGATGCTTGAAACGCAGGTACTTTCCCTTTCAGGGGGACCATTTTGGCATGGGCAGGTACGAGGGGGAAAGCACTCAAAGTTGCGAAGCCCGCTTTTCCCCCTCGAGCTCCCCCTTTCCGGGCACGCAGCTATTGTAGGTTGTAGAAATATGTGAAGATATTGGAGGGGCGATGGATTCTACTACGTTGGCTGTGGAAGGTTGAGCCGATTTATGCTGACGTAAATATATTGGCGAAGCCTGTTCCTGAATAACAGCGATACACCACAATCCAGAGAACAAGCCCGCTACGTAGGCCACTTTCCCATTCAGCCAGAAGCGATAAACAGTGAAGAAGCAATAAACAGTGCCGAAGCAACAATCGGCTCAGCCTGCTACTGTCGGTACAGCAGAATACAGTGCCGAAGCAATAATCGGCTCAGCCTGCTACTGCCAGTGCAGCAGAATACATGGCCGAAGCAATAATCGGCTCAGCCTGCTACTGCCAGTGCAGCAGAATACAAGACAGAATCAATAATCGGCTTAGCCTGCTACTGCCAGTGCAGCAGAATGCAAGGCCGAATCAATAATCGGCTCAGCCTGTCACTGCCGATACAGCAGAATACAGGACTGAGCCGATGCACTTACACGTTCCACAACGCATCACAGCGGCGTGGCCAGGAGGGGAAGAGCGCGAGAAGGGGAGACGGCCTTCGCAACTATGAGTGCTTCCCCTTCTCGCAAATTACCTACTTTCAAAAAGTGAAAACTATAATCCAAAAAAATCAAACCATCCAATTTCCTCACACTTCAAAAGGTGAAAACTACAATCCCAAAAAATCAAACTATCCAATTTATCTCACTTCAAAAAGTGAAAACTATAATCCAAAAAAATCAAACCATCCAATTTCCTCTCACTTCAAAAGGTGAAAACTACAATCCAAAAAAATCAAACTACCCAATTTATCTCACTTCAAAAAGTGAAAACTATAATCTAAAAAATCAAACCACACAATTTCCCCTCACTTAAAAAAGTGAAAACCATAATCCAAAAAGCAAACCACATAATTATAGATTCAAAGGAAGTCGTCCCACAACCTCCTTTGTCAACCCACCTATGAGAATCCCCGCCAGGACACCTGCTACCAGCAGTGCCGGTGCATAAACCATCAAACTCGTATTGCTCACCACGATCATGGCAACGATCAGCTGCCCGATATTATGTGTGACACCACCGGCCACACTGATACCGATCAGACTGAAGCCGGAATGTTTTTTCAAAAGATCCATCACAGTCAGGCTAAGCGCAGCGCCAGCCAGACTATACAAAATACTGAACAGATTTCCAAACATAAATCCGATCACCAGGATTCTGACAACGGACACGAGAGCCGCTTCTTTAAAGGAATATCGGTCCAGTATAAAAAGTACCGCCAGGTTTGCAAGCCCGAGCTTGATACCCGGAATTCCTGTAAATACAGGGACCAGAGACTCCACATATCCAAAAATGATCGCTACTGCGGCAAATAATCCGAGATAAGCTGTTTTTCGTTTCATAAATAAATCCTTTCATTTGTTGCAGGAATATCGTTGCAGAAACAGCACAGACAGAATACCGTCTGTCAGAGAAAACTCTACGGAGAACATGTATTACGCATATTCTCCGGAAATTTTATGTCACCGCATCAATTTTAGGCGAACTATCCGAATCCAAATCCTCTGCAGTATTTTCCCCTTCTATCACAACCTTATTAGGAAGGCAGATGATGGAACCGCCGTGCTCGTCCACAGCCTTCTGTTTCATACAGTAATGATCCGGGCAGGTTGCTTCGATCATTGTAACTTTTCCATCTTTGATTTCGCAGACATTGGTGTCTCCGATGTGGATGATCTGGTCCTGGGAAAGCGAATAGGTTCCGAATTCTTTTCCGTCAACGGTAATACGGATCGTATTATGGGAACGTTTCCCCGCAATCTGAAAACCAAGCCAGAGAACCCCCGCCAGAATCAGGATCCCGGCAATAAAAATCAATTCTTTTTTCTTCAAAACAAATCTCCATTTCTGTTACAGATTCAGAAAAAATCATATCATAATCGAAATTAAAAGGCAAACATAAGTTAATGATATCTAACCATAATTCATACAGCTGTTCCCAACGGAAAGGGAGGAGTGGCGATGATTTTTCTTTTATAAAAGACATAAAACAGAAAAATTCATATTGGAAAAAGTTATAGACTACTAACAAAAGTGTAGACAAGAAAAAAAACAGGTGATATAATACCTAACTGTAAGTTAGCATCGTCTAATTTTACAAAAAAGATTAATAAAAACTAATTTATGTATATGGATAAAAACTATATAATTTATCCAAAAGACAGTTATACGCAGATTACAGGACTGGATCGAGAGCATCTGACGTAGCAATATATGTTCGCATAGCGTGAGTCTGATGCAGCAATTTACAGAATTGTTAAAAATACAAGGGAGAAAAGAGATGAAAAATCAGAATTTTTATATGAGAGTGATCTCCTTACTGCTGGTGATCCTGGCTGTACTTTTTTATAACAGCAGCATGAAAGCCCAGGCAAATGAAAAAGAGATCGCGGCTCTGACAGATAAGGTAGATACACTTCAGGAGCAGCAGAATGAACTTCTCAGTGCGCTGGAGACGAGTTATGTAAATCGTATGCAGAATCAGGCAGCATCTGCAGGATCAGGCAGCAGTGATACAGATACAGCAGGCGATGACAAAACAACAGACACTTCAGACGGCAATGTATCCGATGCAGACGCAGAGGACACAGCAACCGCAGATTCCGATAATGTATATAAAGATGGAACCTATACAGGAGAAGCCGAGGGATACGGCGGGACCATTCAGGTGGAAGTGACACTTGCCGGTGATGAGATCACATCCATCAACGTAGTCAGCGCCCCAGGCGAGGACAGTGCATATCTTTCACAGGCAGAGAGCGTGATCGATTCCGTCCTGAGTGCTCAGAGTACAGATGTGGATACCGTATCCGGAGCAACGTTCAGCTCCACAGGAATCCTGAACGCAGTGGATGCGGCACTTGGAAAGGCGGAAAACTCATGAAAAAAAGACAGCGGGAGGTAAGGCTGATGCGTGCGGGAATACAGCTGGCATTTTTTATTGCCGCCCCGTCTCTGTTTTCTACAGCCTTTGCAGGTATCAAATCGATCTTTCTTGCCATTGCGGCCGGTCAGCCGGTGGAGTGGAATTCCTTTCTGACTGTAATGGCAGTGCTTCTGATCTTTACCTGCTTTTTCGGAAGACATTTCTGCGGATATGCGTGTGCATTCGGATCTTTCGGAGATGCCGTATATGAAGGCTTTTCCTGGATCCGGATGAAATGCTTTCACAAAAAAAAGAAACCGGCTCTTTCCGAAAAAATGGTTCACGGGCTTCAGAAAGTCAAATATATCGTACTGGCACTGATCCTGCTTTCCTGCCTTACAGATGTATACGGAAAGCTTACGGGAACCAGTCCGTGGGATGTTTTTTCCATGCTCACGGCAGGACGGCTCCCGAACAGCAAATATCTGGTGGGAATTGTGCTCCTGGTGCTGATCATTGTGGGAATGTGTACACAGGAAAGGTTTTTCTGCCAGTTTCTCTGTCCCATGGGAGCGGTTTTTGCATTAATGCCAATCCTTCCGGGTGCACTGTTTCGGAGAAACCGTGAGAAATGTCCGCCGAAATGTGGTCTCTGTAAAAAAAGATGTCCGGCTCATCTGGATATCGACGGCGACACAGGCAGATCCGGCGAATGTCTTTGCTGCCACGCATGTGCCGCAGCATGCCCGAGAAAAAATATTCACATTGGAACAATTGAGGAAAAATGATCTATGAGATATCAGGCTCTGAAAAAGAAAACTTTTCTGGCAACAGCTACATTTACAGGAATTGCGGTGTTGTTTCCTGTGCTGTGCATGGCTGCTTCGGAAAATGATGTACAGACATATACCGATACAGATTTTGCAATGGATACTGTGGTATCAGAAACACTCTATACCACAGGTGACGATATAAACAGTAAGCTGACAGCTGTTCTGACAGATGTGGAGACGAACCTTCTTTCCTGGACCAATGAGAAGTCCCAGATCTATAAGGCGAATGCAGACAGCGGAAAAGATACGGAGATTTCCGACGAGCTTTCCGGATATCTGAAACGTCTTCTGAAGATCGCAGAGGATTCTGACGGAGCCTTTGACCCAACCATCGGGAAGCTGATCCGCCTGTGGGATATTGGAGGGGAAAACCAGAAAATTCCGGAAGAAGCAGAAATTAAGAATGTTCTGAAGGATTCCGGATATCAGAAGATTTTTCTTGACGGAAATACGGTCCACATGGAGGAGGGCTGTTCTCTGGATCTTGGAGCAGCGGGAAAGGGTATTGGCTGTGACCTGATCCTTAAAGAACTGGAAACAAAGAAGGATGTAACAGCAGCACTTATGAATCTGGGAGGAAGCAGTGTCATGACCTACGGAAGCAAGCCGGATGGTTCTTCCTGGAATGTGGCAGTGACAGATCCCAGAGCTGAAAATGAGGATGACTATCTTGGTGTGGTTGCCTTAAATGGTACAGAATTTCTTTCCACATCCGGAGATTATGAGAAATATTTTATCGAAAATGGTGTAAGGTATCACCACATTATGGATCCGTCTACCGGCTATCCGGCAGAAAGCGGAGTGACCGGGGTAACGGTAGTCTGTGACTCAGGTCTGGAGGCAGATGCGCTTTCCACAGCATGTTTTGTGCTGGGGGTGGAAAAAGGGACACAGCTGTTGAAAGCTTACGGTGCAGACGGACTTTTTGTGGATGAAGACCATCATGTGTATCTCACTGAGGGGATGAAGGAGCGGTTCAGCCTGCTTGCGGATTCCTATAGTGTGGAGGATATTGCAGAGTGAAGCTGATCTCCCGGCGATCCGGTTTATGACTGTTTGGCAGAGGGGAATGCTCATATCCGCAGTACTTGCGATAGTAAACCTGGAAAGGGTTCTATAAATATATCATATTTTTAGGAGGAATAAGCAATGCAGAAGTGGAATCTATTGAAAAAAACAGCTCCATGCATTTTAAGTCTTGCAGTGGCAGCAACAACCTTTCCGACCGCTGTAATGGCATCTGATCTTGATGCAGCCGTGGTTTCCGAGGCAGAGACAGGAGATACGGAGGATTTTAGCACAGAGGAAACGGCAGAGGATACTGAAGCTGTAGCAGAAGAAGCTATAGAGGATGCTGCAGACATAACAGAAGAAGCAGAGGATGCAGCAGTGCCAGAAGCTGTTGCAGACGAGACAGAGGATATCCAGCAGGAAGATACAGCAGAGGAAGCAGACCCGTTCTCTACGGGGGAAGAGGATTTCACAGAAGGCGATGAAGTGGCGGAAGCATTTTCCGATTCTGACCAGCTGACAGGCGAGTATCAGTACGTATATGCAGGACTTACCTGGGGTGAGTACTGGGCAGCAGAAGGCGTATATGCAGCTGGAGATACAAGCTCTTCAGAAGAGAAGGATTCACATAGTGAGTTTGATACAGGAGCTTTTGATACAGTAACAAGAGCGACTGCAAATCATGGACTCCACAGAGGAAGCTATCAGACAGAAGCTACGATCATTGCTGAAGACGGAACCAGATTCGACGTATCCTACTGGGAGGATAAAGGAAGCACACTTTATCTTACAGACGGTTCCAAGGTAAAATGGAACAGAGGCAGTATAACAACAGAAGATGGAAAAACCTATACGATGGATCATTATGAGATATATGGTCTGAAATATGTTCCGGTAGCAGTTAAGACCGCAGATTTTGCAGATTTCTGCAAAAAGTATAATGTCGTACAGGATGGAGCTGTGCTCTCCGGAGGATACAGTGAAAACAATCTCCAGTATTACAAAGGCCTTGTGGCAGACGTAAATGCACAGACAAATGGTCTGAAATATGCGGAGAAAAATGGTGACGGCTTTACATTTACAGCAAGAAAATCAGACGGAACAGCTTCCGGTATCAAGGATCAGGCGTTAAAAACAGCAACAGAGATCAAGCCGAGTGTAAAAGCAGCAAGCGGAAGCTACGGCGAATTCCTCCGTGTGGATCTCAATGGAAATTATGGTGATCTTGGTGCAAATATGCAGGCTGTACGCTGGGATTATTATGGAGATGATTCCACATATACAAAATGCCTCGCTTCTTATGGAACCAAGTTTGCCGCAGATAACTGGATGCATAAAGCAATGGGAATCCAGCTTGGACTTACAAAATCTGCACGCTGCAAGCTTCCGGGAGGAACAGACGGAACAGGATACTGGAAACTGACAGTGTATGCTCTCGGATATAATGACTATACTTACAGCTTCCAGGCAACTGCAGAGAATATCGTAAATCCTACAATGGAGCCAACTGATTTTACAAGTCTTAAAACAGAAGTAGAAGCTGCAAAGGCTCTGGCAGAGGCAGATTACACAATTGCAACCTGGAAGTCCTTTGCCGGTGAGCTTCAGGAAGCAGAAGACATTCTTGCAAAAACAGATGCAAGTCAGGCTGAGGTAAATGAAGCACTTGAACATCTTCAGGGAGCAGAGAAAGAGCTTCAGAAGGCAACAGTTGCTTTCGATAAGACATCTGCAGCTGTATATACAGGAAAAACAACGACTCTTAAGGCAACAACAAATGACAGCGATGCAACAGTGACATTTGAGTCCGGCAACACAAAGGTTGCAACAGTAAGCAGCAAGGGTGTTGTTAAAGGCGTAAAAGCCGGAACAGCAGTTATCACAGCAAAGGTAGGAAATGCCACAGCAACCTGCAAGGTAACAGTAAAAGCTTCTACAATTAAATTTGCAAAGGCTTCCGTAACGATCTACAAAGGAAAAACAGCAACTGTAAAAGCAACTGCAACACCATCTGCAACTGTAAAATACACAAGCAGCAACACAAAGGTTGCAACCGTAAACAGTAAAACAGGTGTTGTAAAAGGAATCAAAGCAGGAACCGTTACGATTACAGCAAAGGCAGGAGCCCTGAAGACAACCTGCAAAGTAGTTGTCAAGAATCCTGCATTCAGTCTTGTAAAATCTTCTGCAACGATCAAAAAAGGTAAAACAACAACCATCAGATCCAAAGCAACACCTGCAGGCAAGGTTACATATACAAGCAGCAATAAAAAAGTTGCAGCTGTAAACAGCAAGGGTGTTGTAAAGGGAATCAAAAAAGGTAAAGCAACGATCACAGTGAAATGCAACGGAATTACAAAGAAATTTGTGGTAACAGTTAAATAATTTCACTGTTGAACCGAATGTGATCACAGATATCCAGAAGCCTCTGCCGCAGACATAGAGCAATGTCTGCGGCAGAGGTCTGCTGATTTCTGAAGAGCAATGTCTGACAGAGGCCGCAAGAAAAGAGGAGAGAGTAAGGAAGCATGGAAAAAGATCTGAAAGATAAAAAGCAGGAGGAAAAAAATACTCCGAAGATACCCTGGACCAAGCTGGTTCCTGCAGCTGCTGTGATTGCGGCGCTTGTGTTTTCAGGCATAAAGGCGAAGGGCTCTGATGGAGAGACAGAAGCAGTCGGGCAAGCAGAGACGACCGTAATGTCTGCTTCAGAGCTGGAAAAATATCTCGGGTATGAAAAAGAAAATACTGTTTCTGACAGCACAACTGCCACAGCTGAGAAAAACAGTACAACAAAAAAGAAAAGCTCATCGAAAAAAAGTGCAAAAAAAACAGCAGCGAAAAAAAGCTCAGGTACAAGAACGGTTTCCGAATCTGCAAAAAGCAATGCCGGCGCCGCAGGACAGGGAACCACGCAGACACCGGTAGCAAGCGTTCCGGCAGATGGATATAAGGACGGTACGTATGAAGGAAGCGGAACCGGATTTGGCGGGACGATCCGCGTGAGAGTAACAATCAGCGGCGGAAAGATTGCAGCCATAGATATTCTGGAGGCATCTGGAGAAACCGCGTCGTATTTTGCGTCAGCTCAGGGTGTGATCAGCAGGATGATCGCCGGAAATACACCGAATGTAGATGCAGTAAGTGGAGCAACCTATTCCTCCAACGGAATCATCCAGGCAGTTCAGAATGCCCTCTCCCAGGCAGCGGCAGATGGAAACAGCCAGCAGGTCACCCCTACACCTGCAGCAACTGCTTTACCAACTCCGACATCAGCTCCGTCACCTACAAAAAAACCATCTCCTACAAAGAAACCGGAAGATCCGGACAGTCCCCAAAAATATCTGGATGGTAAATATACAGCTTCGGCAAAGGGCTTCAATGGAGACGTGAAAGTAATTGTGACCATCAAGGATGGAGTGATCAAAGCTCTGAAACAGGAAAATACGGACACAAAGCAGTTTTTTGAAAAAGCATGGAGTGTGCTGGAAGAACAGATCATCGGTACAGATTCTGTGGATGATATTGATGCAGTCAGCGGAGCAACCTATTCCTCCAACGGGATTCTGGATGCTGTAAAAAAAGCCCTCAAAGAAGCGGTTAATCCGGAGTATGGAAAGAAACCCACACCAACTCCTACAAAGAAACCGATACCAAAGCCAACAGCCACACCGAAACCTACGGCAACGCCGAAACCAACAGCCACACCGAAGCCAACAGAGACGCCGGCAGCAACCCCGACGCCGGAGCCGGACGACCCGGATGTGACGCCGGTTCCAGAAAAACCCAATGTAACTCCAACACCAGGGACAGATGAGCCGGATGCAACACCGGAGCCAACGGAAGCACCGGAACCGGTGGGAAGGTACAGAGATGGAACGTATACAGGCTCGGCTTTTGGATATGGAGGAAAAACATATCTGACAATTACGATCTCAGGAGGCCAGATCGCATCCATTGAGCAGACAAATCAGGATACACCGGAATTTTTTGATCCTGCATGGAGCACGATCTATTCTCAGATCATGGCAAACCAGTCGGCGGATGGGATCGATACTGTCAGCGGAGCCACCTATTCCTCCGAAGGGATCCTGGACGCTGCACAAAAAGCCCTTGCCCAGGCAAAGAATTAACCGGGTGAACGTTGGAGCAGCTATAAACATCTGAATCTAAGCCAATAATAAGAGGTGAAAGAAACCTCTGGACTTCTTGATTTTTTTGAAGTTCAGAGGTTTTTTGCTAGGTTTCTGAAATTGCTTCTATAAATCGATAAAAAAATAACAGGAATGTATACAGAATAATAGGAAAAATATCAGAAAATATAAGCAGTTTAAATAATTTGAAATGCAAATTAGCGGGGATTAACCTGAGAAATACAATAAAATTTTTATTGCACAGGGCAATGTTTTATGTTATGTTTGAATGTGTGTAATTAAAGTTGTTATTAAAATGACAAACAACGCTGAAAGGAGAACAAATATGAGCAGTAAAATTACGATCATCGGAGCAGGAAGTGTAGGAGCAACTATCGCTTATACCTTATCACAGAGGAGTATTGCATCAGAGATCGTTCTGATCGATATTAACAAAGATAAGGCTGAAGGTGAGGTTATGGATATTGAGCAGGGAACCAGTTTCCGTGAGCCGATCTCCATCGTGGCAGGAGATTACCCGGATGCTGCAGATTCTGACATTGTGATCATCACTTCCGGTATTGCCAGAAAACCGGGACAGACTCGCATCGAGCTGACACAGACCAACGTCAACATTATGAAGAGTATTACTCCGGAGATCGTAAAGGTGGCTCCCAAAGCGCTTTATATTATCGTAAGTAATCCATGTGATGTTATGACTTATGCATTTGCAAAGCTTTCCGGACTGCCGGAAAATCAGATCCTTGGTTCCGGAACCGCCCTGGATACGGCCCGTCTCCGCTGCAGACTTTCTCAGTATTACGGCGTATCTGAGAAAAACATCCACGCCTATGTATTCGGAGAGCATGGAGATACTTCCTTTGTACCGTGGTCCAGAGCCTTTGTTGCAGGTGCGACCCTTGATGAATTTGACAAGATCGTTCATGAGGATCAGAAAGATCTGCAGCCACTTGACAGAGAAGAGGTTCTGGAGTATGTTCATACTTCAGGATCAACAGTGATCGCCAAGAAGGGTGCTACATTTTATGCGGTAGCCGTATCTGTTTGCAGACTTTGCTCGCTTCTTCTTGCAGCATCTGATACAATAGTCAGTGTATCAACCATGCTTCACGGAGAGTACGGTGTTGAAGACGTATGTCTTAGTACCATGGCTTCTATCGGACCGGAAGGTGTAAAACGTATCGTTCGTGTTCCGCTGACCGAGGAGGAGACAGAGAAGCTTCATGCAAGCGCCAATGCTCTGAAGGACGTGATCGCACAGATTGATCTTTGATAAATGTCAGAAGCTGTGTAAAGAGGAAAAAGCAGCCTCAGGCAAATTTGAAACAACGGGAGAAAGATAAAAATGGATATTATTCAGGTAATTACCAGAGAATTGAACGTTGAGAAATGGCAGGTCGAGGCAGCGGTTAAGCTGATCGATGAAGGCTGCACCATTCCTTTTATTTCCAGATACCGTAAGGAAGCAACCGGTACACTGAACGATGAACAGCTTCGTAATCTTAATGAGAGACTTACTTATTTAAGAAATCTTGAGGATAAAAAGGCTCAGGTTCTGGGCAGCATCGAGGAGCAGGGCAAGCTGACTCCGGAGCTGAAGAAACAGATCGAGGCAGCGCAGACACTCGTTGTGGTAGAGGATCTTTACCGTCCGTACCGCCCGAAGCGCCGTACACGTGCCATCATCGCCAGGGAAAAAGGTCTGGGACCTCTGGCCGACATCATCCTTCTCCAGATGACGAAGAAACCTCTTGAAGAAGAGGCAAAAGCATTTCTTTCTGAGGAAAAAGAAGTCAAAACTGTGGAAGAGGCCATCAGCGGTGCCAGAGATATCATTGCAGAACACATTTCTGATGAAGCAGATTATCGTATCAGTATCCGTAAGAGAACAATGGATAAGGGAACTATATGTTCTACCGCAAGAGATGAGAAGGAGCAGTCTGTATACGAGATGTATTATGACTTTGAGGAGCCGGTGAAAAAGCTTGCAGGTCATCGTGTCCTTGCTCTGAACCGTGGTGAGAAAGAGAAATTCCTTACTGTGAAGATCCTTGCACCTGAGGAAGAGATCATCCGTTATCTTGAAAAACAGGTGATCGTCCGCGATAATCCATACACTGTACCTGTTCTGAAAGAAGCCATTGAGGACAGCTATAAACGTCTCATCGGACCGGCTATTGAGCGTGAGATCCGAAGCGCCCTTACAGAGGCAGCAGAGGACGGTGCCATCCATGTCTTTGGCAAAAATCTGGAGCAGCTTCTCATGCAGCCTCCAATTGCAGGACAGGTAGTTCTTGGCTGGGACCCTGCCTTCCGTACCGGATGCAAGCTGGCAGTGGTAGATCCTACCGGAAAGGTTCTGGATACCACAGTTATTTATCCCACAGCACCAACCAATGAGACCAAGATCCGTGCCGCAAAGGAAACCCTGAAAAAGCTTATCAGCAAATATCATGTGACACTGATCTCTGTAGGAAACGGAACGGCATCCAGAGAATCCGAGCAGATCATCGTGGAGCTTCTTAAGGAAATCCCTGAAAAGGTCCAGTATGTTATCACCAACGAGGCAGGTGCTTCTGTATATTCCGCAAGCAAGCTTGCTACGGAAGAATTCCCGAATTTCGATGTTGGACAGAGAAGCGCCGCATCCATCGCAAGACGTGTACAGGATCCGCTTGCAGAGCTTGTAAAGATCGATCCGAAATCCATCGGTGTCGGTCAGTATCAGCATGATATGAACCAGAAAAAGCTGGGAGAAGCCCTTAACGGCGTTGTGGAAGATTGTGTAAACAAGGTCGGAGTGGATCTGAATACTGCGTCTGCATCCCTTCTGGAGTATATTTCCGGAATCAGCAAGGCCATCGCAAAGAATATCGTAGCCTACCGTGAGGAAAACGGCCGTTTCCAGACAAGAAGAGAGCTTCTTAAGGTTGCCAAGCTTGGTCCGAAAGCCTTTGAGCAGTGTGCAGGTTTCACACGGATCACAGGAGGCAAAAATCCTCTGGACGCAACCAGTGTCCATCCGGAAAGCTATGACGCAGCAAAAAAACTCCTGGAAAAGCTGGGCTACACACCGGAAGATGTGGCAGAGCGTAAGCTTACCGGTATTTCTGGGCAGATCCGCGATTACGGAAAACTGGCAAAGGAGCTGGAGATCGGAGAGCCAACCTTACGTGATATCGTAAAGGAACTGGAAAAACCTGCCAGAGATCCACGTGACGAGATGCCGAAACCGATCCTCCGTACCGATGTCCTGGATATGAAGGACCTGAAAGAAGGCATGGTCCTCAAGGGAACTGTCCGCAATGTTATTGACTTCGGTGCTTTTGTGGATATCGGTGTGCATCAGGATGGCTTGGTCCATATTTCCGAGATGAGCGAGAAATTCATCAAACATCCGCTGGAAGCAGTCAGTGTGGGAGATATCGTGGATGTCCGTGTTCTTGGTGTTGATATGAAGAAAAAACGTATCAGCCTTTCCATGAAGGGAATCAGTAAATAAAGAGAAAAACTGAGTAAAGAGAAGCAGGCAAGTATATTCTGCAGCATTCTGCGGCGGATTACCGGACCGATATACAATAAAGCTATAACAGAAATACAGCAGTGGTTTATACCCTATACTTTATAGAACCGGAGAAATCAGGTTTACAGGGAAAAACCACTGCTGTATTATTATATTACCAGATGCGGATTATAGGAAATGCTTATATCAGAAATAAGCTTTGAAGCTCATAGATCGATCCGCATATGTATATCGAATGATCGATCAGACAGGAGGGATTATATTTGGATAGTACTGTACAGACCGTGCAGGAGGTCGGAAATCAGGTAAGCCAGTACAGGCAGATGTTTGAAAATTATCTGCCGGACATCACGAAATTCGGAATCAAGGTTGTTCTGGCTATTGTTGCTTTCTGGGTAGGAAGCACGGTAATTAAATGGATCGTAAAGTTTGTGAGGAAATCACTGACAAAATCCAGGCTGGATACAGGAGTGGCACAGTTTATGTCCTCACTGGTCAAGATCGTACTTTACATACTCCTGATCTTTAATATATCCACAAGCTTTGGAGTAAAGGAATCATCTCTGGCAGCACTTCTCGGAACTGCAGGTGTTACTATGGGTCTTGCACTCCAGGGCGGACTTGCCAACCTGGCAGGAGGTATGATGCTTCTTCTGTTCAAGCCTTTCCAGGTAGGGGATTACATCATCGTTAACGGACAGGACGGAAGCGAGGGAACGGTAGCCAAGGTCGAGATCTGTTATACAACGCTGTTATCCATTGATAACAAGCACATCGTGATCCCGAACGGTACTCTTTCCAATGTGACCATCACCAACGTAACAGCAAGGGATCAGCGAAGGCTGGAGATCAAAGTGGGGATCTCTTACAATGCAGATATCCAGAAGGCCAAGGATATCCTGGAAGATATCCTCACCGAGGATCCGGATACAAGAGAAGACGAAGAGATGGTGGTATTCGTAGACGAGCTGGCAGAAAGCTCTGTGATCATGGGCTTTCGTGTCTGGGTAGATACCGACCGCTACTGGGCAGCCAGATGGAGATTGAACCAGAGGATCAAGGAAGATTTTGATTATTATGGAATTGAGATTCCTTATAATCAGCTGGATGTGCATATCCATAAATAATATGCATAAAGGAAGAAAGCTAAAGTCCTTTCACATGGCAGAGAAATTGCTGTGTGGGAGGGCTTTTTGGTGAAAGTAACTGGTTTTGGGATTATTACTGCCATTCACGATAATAGAGAATATGAAAATTATTGACAAACCAGTGTCGGGGTGCAATAATACCCCACAGAGATAGTATTTGGACTCAAAACTATACTCTGGCTGAAATCACTGGAATCTTATATAAAAATAGCCACCGGAACCCGGGATCGGGAACGGACGGATATATGAAAATTATAAAAGATACGAGCCTGTATCGATGATAACGAAGGCGTTACAACAGTTATGGGAATTTTGAGCAACTGTTGAAGAGCATGCTTTTCGTGTATAAAAAACAGGACTCAATATACAGGGAATCAATCAGAAGCGTTTCAGGGTCGAAGTGTACCCCGAGACGCTTTTTTATTAAATACAGAAGCGGATGCTTTTATCCACTTGAAAATTATTCCCTGCAGGAAAGGACTTATATAAGATGACAATAGAGATGTTAAAAGGAAAGATCCACAGAGCAACCGTTGTCCAGGCGGAACTGGATTATGTAGGAAGTATCACTGTGGATGAGGAACTGCTGGAAGCTGCCGGGATACTGGAATATGAGAAGGTTCAGATCGTAGATGTGAACAACGGCAGCCGTTTCGAGACATACACCATTTGCGGAGAACGCGGAAGCGGTATGATCTGCCTGAACGGAGCAGCAGCAAGATGTGTAAGCACCGGTGACAAGATCATCATTATGGCTTACGCACAGTACGAGCAGGAAGAAGCCCGTACTCACAAGCCTGCAGTTGTATTTGTAGATGAAGAGAACAGGATCAGCAGAGTGACCAATTATGAGAAACACGGACTGCTGAAGGATATGGCCTGACGCAGATCAGGAAGATAATAAGACGAAGGTGAATTCAGAAAAGAGGCTATCTCAAATCTATTAAGAAAACCGGTTCCGGAACCGGAAAAGAGGAGAGCACAATGCAGGTAACAAAAACAGTAGAAGAAACAAGAAAACAGATCAAAGCGTGGAAAAAAAAAGGAAAAACAGTAGGCCTTGTGCCAACCATGGGATTTCTCCATGAGGGACACGCAAGCCTGATCAAAAAATGCAGAGAGCAGAATGATATCGTAGTGGTATCCGATTTCGTCAATCCTACACAGTTCGGTCCTACCGAGGACCTGGAAGCCTACCCGAGAGACTTTGAGCGTGACAGCAAACTCTGCGAAAGCCTGGGAGCAGACTTGATCTTCTGCCCGGAGCCTTCCGAGATGTATCATGATCCCCACGCATTTGTAAGTATAGATACTCTGTCAGAGACACTTTGCGGAAAAACACGTCCGATCCATTTCAAAGGTGTGTGTACCGTTGTGACCAAACTGTTCCATATTGTGGCACCGGACAGAGCATATTTCGGACAGAAAGACGCACAGCAGCTGGCCATCATCCGCAAGATGGTGAGTGATCTGAACTTCGATATTGAGATCGTAGGCTGTCCGATCATCCGTGAGGAGGACGGACTTGCAAAATCCTCCAGAAATACCTACTTAAGCCCTGAAGAGAGAAAAGCAGCTCTTTGCCTGTCAAAGGCAGTAAAAGCCGGACAGGAAGCCATTCACGCAGGAATCCCGGCAGAAGAGCTTCTCGGAAAAATGCGAGCAGTGATCGAAGCAGAGCCTCTGGCAAAGATTGATTATGTATCCATGGTAGATGCACTTACCATGCAGCCGGTGGAAAAAGCTGACCGCAGCGTTCTTGTAGCAATGGCTGTTTACATCGGAAAAACAAGACTGATCGACAACTTCAGCTACGAGGTATAATGTATGGGAAAAGTTTTAAAGAAAATCGGAATTATCAGCAGCCTTGCATCCAGATATATCGGGATCATTATCATCGCTTTTTCCTGCCTGGCTTTTTTCTGGCGTGACGGATTTTCCTGGATGACGAATTATACGTCTGTATTTCTGGGAGTGATCATGTTTGGTATGGGCCTGACCATAAAGCTGGATGACTTCCGGGCAATTTTTTCCAGACCCAAAGAAGTGGTGATTGGTGCAGTGGCTCAGTATACCATTATGCCGGTGATCGCCTGGCTTCTGTGTAAAGTGATGAATCTTCCGGCAGATCTGGCACTGGGAGTGATCCTGGTGGGATGCTGTCCGGGCGGAACAGCCAGCAATGTGATCACCTATATCGCAGGTGGCGATGTGGCGCTTTCTGTGGGAATGACCATAGTTTCCACACTGGCAGCACCGTTGATGACACCGTTTCTTGTATATGTTCTGGCAGGAGCCTGGGTGGAAGTATCCTTCTGGGCCATGGTGCTTTCTGTGGTAAAGGTAATTCTGATCCCGGTTCTCCTGGGAGTTTTTCTTCGGAGCCTTGCGGGAGAGCATGTGGATAAGGTATCCGATGTTATGCCGCTGGTGTCGGTTGTAGCTATTGTTATGATCATCGGAGGAATTGTGGCTGTAAATGCAGAGAAGATCGTAAGCTGTGGAGTTCTGGTGCTTGGAGTAGTGGCGATCCACAATTTCTGCGGTATGATGCTGGGATTTCTGGCTGCAAAAATCTTCCATATGGAGTATTCCAGAACAACTGCTATAGCTATAGAGGTAGGCATGCAGAACAGTGGCCTTGCTGTCTCACTGGCAGCAGCTAATTTTGCAGCCAATCCGCTTGCAACACTTCCGGGCGCGATCTTCAGTGTATGGCACAATATTGCGGGCTCCATTTTTGCGGGGATCCGCCGTGCAGGTGCAGAAAACCTTGCAGAGCTTGACCGGATCAGGGAAATCGACTGCTGTAATTGCGAAAAGCAATAAGCAGTGAATGCGGATTGCGGATATCCTCCTGACGGGGAACAGCAAAGCTGTGGAAGAATGTCTGTAAAGAAAGATCCCGGGGAGTTTGAGAGATAAAATGGCAGATTATGTCGAAAGAAAAAGTCATAAAATGCAGAATTGTGGTTTACAAATTTTAGCCGGTATACTATAATAACCACATGGACGAACAAACGTCCCCAACATATGAAAACAGGGGGGCCCGCTGAAGCGAGCTGAGAGTAGACTGTAAATGTCTTGACCCATAACCTGATTTGGATAATGCCAACGTAGGGACATATGCACGAAGGATTCTTAAAGACACAGAAGATCAGAGAGTACAGAAGAGATCAGAAGTACAGAAGATTTTCATTAAGTACGTAAGATTAAGAGCCGGTTGCCGTGATGCGTATGCGTTGCAGCAGCCGGTTTTTTGTTGTATAAACACAAAGAATTTATGGAAGGAGATTTTTTTTACATGAGAAATTACAGTACACAGATGGAGGCAGCCCGTAAAGGCATCATCACACCTGAGCTTGAGATCGTAGCTAAGAAGGAACGCATGACAACAGAGGAACTGCTTCCGCTGGTAGCCTCCGGTAAGGTGGCAATCTGTGCAAATAAAAATCACAAATGTATCGATCCGGAGGGCGTAGGTTCCATGCTCCGCACCAAGATCAATGTAAACCTTGGTGTATCCAGAGACTGCAAGGACTACGATGTAGAGATGCAGAAAGTAATGGAAGCTGTAAACATGGGCGCCCATGCTATCATGGATCTTTCTTCCCACGGAAATACCATTCCGTTCCGACGCAAGCTGACATCCGAGTGTCCGGCAATGATCGGAACCGTTCCGGTTTATGATTCCGTTATCCACTATCAGAGAGATCTTGATACGCTGACAGCTAAAGATTTTATCGATGTAGTCAGACTCCATGCACAGGATGGTGTTGACTTTGTAACTCTTCACTGTGGAATCACAAGAAAGACCATCGATCAGATCCGTAATCACAAGAGAAAAATGAATATCGTTTCCAGAGGAGGATCTCTTGTATTTGCATGGATGTGCATGACCGGTGAGGAGAATCCGTTCTATGAATACTACGACGAGATCCTGGATATCTGCCGCGAGTATGATGTGACCATCTCCCTTGGAGATGCCTGCCGTCCGGGATGTCTGGCTGATGCAACAGACGTATGCCAGATCGAGGAGCTTGTACGTCTTGGCGAGCTGACCAAACGTGCATGGGAAAAGGACGTTCAGGTTATGGTTGAGGGACCGGGACATGTGCCGCTTGATCAGGTTGAGGCAAATATGAAAGTACAGCAGTCCATCTGTCAGGGTGCACCGTTCTATGTATTAGGACCTATCGTAACTGACGTTGCACCGGGATATGACCACATCACATCCGCGATCGGCGGAGCAGTAGCTGCTATGTCCGGAGCAGCATTCCTCTGCTATGTAACACCGGCCGAGCACCTTGCACTTCCGAATCTTGAGGATGTAAAACAGGGAATCATGGCATCTAAGATCGCAGCTCATGCAGCAGATATTGCCAAAGGTGTCCGCGGTGCCCGTGAGATCGATGACAAGATGGCAGATGCCAGAAGAAAGCTTGACTGGGAGGCACAGTGGGAATGCGCCATGGATCCGGAAACAGCAAAACGTATCTGGAACGAGCGCAAACCGGAGCATGATGATACCTGCTCCATGTGTGGTAAATTCTGCGCAGTACGAAGCATGAACAAGGCACTTGCAGGAGAGCATATCGATATTCTGTAAGAATACAGAATGCATATGAGCATGCAGCATCACAGTAGAACGTGGTGTTGGCAGTATCCAGCCAGAAAACTGGTTGATCGAATGCGGATATGGAAAGAACAGTAATGCTGAAATTGTGGAAAGTCTGATGTTCCGATAATAAAACATAAACCGCTGTGATCTAAAATGAAGATCACAGCGGTTTTTTTGCAGAGTAGGGGACATTATTGCAGCTTGCGAAAAGACAGGGCCGCGTTATAATAAAAACAGAACTTACATATAAACGGTTTACATAAAAAGGAAGGAAAGGTACGAAATGAAATTTCCGAAAAAATTGATAGCATTTGGTCTGTCATTATGTATGTCTGTTGTTCCATGCGGACCGGTGGCGGCCGAAGATTTTACAGACGCACAGACGGATATGACAGACGCCATTGATACTTTTACAGATGATGGGAATTCTGAGGAATCAGAAAATACCGTAAACACAGATCAGATCACGGAAGAAGATACTACCGTGAGCACAGATCAGATTACAGAAGAAGAGTTTCCGGGATCAGATATCGGAACGGAAACGGATGAAGCTGAAAGCTCAGAGAGTGAGGAAATACAACAGGATTCTGAAGGAGAATCAACTCTGGAAGAACCTTCGGCGTTCATCAGAAAAGCAGAAGGAACAGAGGAGGCTGCGGCACCGGAAGAAATTTTTGGTGACGGAGAAAACCAGGAGCAGCAGGAAGATATATTCACAGATGATATTCCGGCAGCAGGCACTTCCGAAAAAGAAACAGATGTAGAGAGCACAGAAATATATCTGTATGCGATGAATGATACCTATAGCAGTGTGATCTCCATGCCGGATACCATGCAGACATCTTATCAGATCCAGACATCCGGCAAAAATCCGGTATATACGGTTGTTTCCGGTTATACTGCGAAAGTCAGCGAAACCGGTCTTGTTACTCCTAAAATGCAGTATGTAACCTATGTAGACAAAAACGGAAATGACGTAAAGAGCCAGTGGGAATACATGTTTGGAGAGACCCTGATCTCTGTACAGGATGGAAACAGTACCGTTTATTATAAATTCATACTCAAAGATTATGCGGAGTATTACGCAGAACAAAAAATGGATACATTCCTCAAAGAAAATATTACTGCGGAAATGTCTGATTATAAAAAGGTTGAGACGATCGCCAGATGGCTTGCCAACAACTTTAATTACAGTCAGTATCATTCCGGCTATACAGGCCTGATGCTGGATGGCGGCGGAGACTGCTGGGCCAATACCAGCGCAGTGAACTATATGTGCGAAAAACTGGGACTGACCGTGTATGCAAGGTATGCGGCAAATGATCCGGGGGCGGGAAGCGGTCACAGGAACTCCGTAGTCATCATTGACGGCGAAAGATATCTGGTTGACTGCGGATATACGGGAAATGCCCCCAGACATTATGAATTGTCCAAAATGGACTATGACTATTCTTATGAGATCCTGAATGATGGAACACTCAGGCTGTATCAGTATGAAGGGACAGATACAAATATCGTAGTTCCGGATACTATTGACGGAAGAAAAGTAACGGTTCTTGGAAACAGTACCTTCCAGTATTGCACCCAGGCTTCTGATATAGAGTCTGTTACTTTGCCGGATTCGCTTACAACCATCGAAAAGAATGCTTTTTACAACTGTGAGAAATTGAAATCTGTTACGATTCCCCCAAATGTGTCATTTATAGGGCTGGCTGCTTTTGTGGAGGGCTTGTCCGAGTCTAGTCTGACAGAAATTAAAGTAGATCCGGAAAATCCGTATTTTTCTGAAAAAGACGGAGTGGTATTCAGCAAGGATGGCACAAAACTGATCGTGTTTCCGTCCGGACGTTCCGGAGATTACCAGATTCCGGATGGAACTGTAAGCGTGGGAGACTATGCTTTTTATTACTGTGTAAATGTTTCTTCCATAACAGTCCCGGGAAGTGTCAGAAGCCTTGGAGAAGGTGCATTCGGAAACTGTTCGTCGCTTACGAAAGCTGTCCTAAACGAAGGCTTGGAAGAAATCGGTGAATATGCATTCCAGAGCAGTTCAGGGATCCGTGATATTATAATTCCCGCATCTGTAAAATCAGTTGGGAAAAATGGACTTCGTCTGTCTTCCGAGTGCAGGATAAGAGTACTGAGCACAGATACTATCTGGGCGGATGATGCGTTCAGGGATTCAGCACTGATCGCGGGAAAAAAGGATTCTACACTTCAGAAATACGCAGAGGACCGTGGCTACATGTTTGTGGAGCTGTCAGCAGACAACCGGATACCGCTTCAGAATGAATGGTTTGAACAGATCACTCCAGAATATGAATATAATGGAAAAAGCCATGAACCTGAAATAGAATCCAGTGAATCCGCACCGGAACTTGAGCAGGGCTCCGATTATGAAGTAACTTATGAAAATAACATCAATGCAGGAACTGCGACTGTAAAGATCACGGGAAAAGATATTTTCTGCGGTACAGTAGAGCGGAGTTTCAAGATTACGCCAGATGAAAATGGAATGTATGTGTGCTATTTTGCGGAAAATAATGAAACATACCTGGAAACCACCTTTAAAGGAAAAAAAGTGGAACCGGAAGTGGTAATTGACGGACTGGTACAGGGAAAAGATTATACGGTAACCTATGTTAATAATGAAAAGCCTGGTGAAGCTCGTGCAGAGCTCACGGGAATCGGCAATTATAAAGGATCGGAAACATTATATTTTACTATTTACGGAAAACTACCGGCTGCGGATCCAATAGCTGATCAGATATATACAGGAAAAGAACTCACACCTGCCATCGTAATTCCCGGATTGAAAGCCGGCGAAGATTATTATATGTACTACGAGGATAATCAGTATCCGGGTGTGGCAACGGTAACCATTTATGGTACCGGTTATTATAAAGGTACCGCAACCATTCATTTCAAGATCATAAAAAAGACAGAAAGGTTTGTCAGCAATGTTAAGCTAAACAGAACCTCTTACACTTGTACGGGAAAAACCATCCGGCCATCAGTAACCGTAACTGTAAATGGAAAGAAGATCGGTGCGAGTGCTTATAAGCTGTATTACAAAAATAATAAAAATTCCGGAATTGGAACTGTGCAGGTCAGAGGGACCGGAAAATACAGTCGTATCAACAAAACGCTTACCTTTAAGATCCTGCCTCCAAAAACTCTGCTGACAGGACTGAAAAAAGCAAACAGATCCTTTACCGCAAGCTGGAAAAAAAATATACAGGCAACCGGCTATCAGATCCAGTATGCAGCAGACAGCAGATTTACAAAAGAAAGAAAAACGGTCATAGTTGGAAAACAGTCTGCGACCAGATATAAGATATCAGGACTGAAAAACAAAAAGACCTATTATGTCCGCATCCGGTCATATAAAAGAGTCGGAAAAAAGGTTCTTTACAGTAGCTGGAGTACGGTAAAGAAAATCTGGGTTTGATCATAAAGGAGTGGATCTTAGATTTATATAAATGGAGCAGAATGCTTCTGTGACAGAATTAAGCCTTGTAATTATAAAAAGAGCGCGTTATAATGAACTCATAAAAAAGAAAATTTCTTCGGGGCAGGGTGTGATTCCCTACCGGCGGTATAGTCCGCGACCCGCTTTGGCGGCTGATCTGGTGAAATTCCGGAACCGACAGTAAAGTCTGGATGAGAGAAGAACGCGCAGTATTTAAAGAACGTGCTCAGTGCCCCGGGAAGAAGCTCCCGGGGCTTTTTATGTGAAGAAATAGAAATTTTTTTCGCATAAAGATTTCTTGTGGAAATTTTCTTTGAATATTTCTGAAGAAGGAGAGAGAGTTATGAGTGAACAGATATTACAGAGAGGAAATGCCGTGGAAAGAAGCAGAACAAGGACCATCGCGCAGGTAGCCATGCTTGGTGCTGTGGCAGGAGTATTAATGAATCTTGAGTTTCCGATCCCGTTTCTTGCACCGTCCTTTTATCAGCTTGATTTTTCCGAGGTACCGGTTATGGTAGGAACCTTCGCTATGGGACCTGTGGCAGGTATCCTGATCGAGCTTGTGAAGATTCTCGTACATCTTGTGACTAAGGGAACCATGACTGCCGGTGTTGGTGATGTTGCCAATTTCCTGTTTGGATGTGCCTATGTGGTACCGGCCGGTCTGATCTATCGTTTCCGCCATAAAAAGAGCAGAGTACATGCAGTTGCAGGTATGGCAGCAGGAACAGTCCTGACAGCGATCCTTGCATGCTTTGTCAATGCTTTTGTACTGCTTCCGGCTTACGGTAAGGCGTTTGGAATGCCAATCGAGACCTTTATCCAGATGGGAAGCGCAGTACACAGCTCTGTAAACGGACTGCTTACCTTTGCACTGCTGATCATTGCTCCGTTTAATATCTTTAAATATGCACTGACATCTCTGATCGTATTTGTAATTTATAAGAAGATCCGTGTTGTACTGAAGGGTGACTGATCATAAGCAGCTGCCGGAGGATGAAGAAAAGATCAGAAATTGGTGGTTTCAGATAAATATCTGAGAATGTGAGAAATGCCATGTAATATATTGCCGATGGGCAGTAAATTACATGGCATTTTTTATGTCAGGCGTTTTGTTCTGCAGCTTTCATGACTCCAAGCTCACGTCTGGCAAAAACAACGGCCAGCACAAATGCAGAGGTATCTGCAATTGGTCCTGCGTACATGACGCCATCGATTCCGAAGAAGACCGGGAAGATGACGATCAGAGGCAGCAGGAAGAGCACCTGCCTTGTGAGGGACATGATCACACCAAGCCTGGCTTTTCCAATGGAGGTAAAAAAGCAGGCGGACATAGGCTGGATCCCGTTGGCAAAGGTCATCAGCATGAAGATGCGGAGATATTTTTCTGCAAAATGAAAGTACAGGTCGCTGCCGTTTCCGAAGATGCCTACAATCTGATGCGGGAAGAACTGGAAGCAGATAAAAAATATGGTTGCAATCACAGTACATAAGGTTACGGAATAGCGGTATGTCTGGCGTACACGGCTGTATTTTTCGGCACCGTAGTTAAATCCCAAGATGGGCTGGGAGCCCTGGGAGATTCCGATGCAGATGGCCATAAATACCTGATTGACTTTGGAAATGATCCCTGCACAGGCGATTGGAATATCACTCCCGTAGGCGGAGAGTGCTCCGTAATGGCGAAGTGTATTGTTCATGACGATCTGCACTGCAGCAATGGCAACCTGATTGATACAGGATGCCATTCCCAGAGAAAAAATGGCAGACAGATTGCGTGCCTTAGGAATCAGCATGGAGTGGTCCAGGTACATTTTCCGGAGTCTGGAAAAATAAAAGATGATCAGAAGTCCGGATACGATCTGGCCGATCACGGTTGCCCAGGCTGCACCTTTGATGCCCCAGCCGAATCCAAAGATGAAAAGCGGGTCCAGGATGGTGTTGATGGCGGCACCGGCCAGGATGCAGGCCATGGAATAGGTAGGACTCCTGTCTGCTCGGATCAGGTGGTTGCCGCCTGTGCTTAAAACATAAAAGGGAAGCCCAATGGCGGTGATCCCTATGTAATCAATGGCATAGGGCATGACGTCCGGTGTTCCGCCGAAAAAATGAAGAAGTGGCTTCAGGAACAGAAGGACAATGACAGAGAGTATTGTACCGGAGATTATCAGCGCGGAGAGTCCGGTTCCTGCAATGGAGCTGGCTTTTTTTTCGTTTCCTGCGCCCATTTCCAGGTTGTAATTGGAGGCGCTGCCGATTCCCAGGAGCAATGCAGCAGCAGTAGAGATAATGGTTACGGGAAATGCGATATTTGTGGCGGCATTTCCAAGCATTCCTACGCCCTGTCCGATAAAGATCTGGTCAACGATATTGTACAGAGCGCTGACTAGCATGCTGATGATGGCGGGAATGGCGAATTTGGTGATCAGGCTGCCTACAGGGGCGGTTCCCAGAGGGTTTTCGGCCTGGGCAGCATTGGTCTGGTTTTTCAATGTTTTTTCCTTCTTTCTTGTCTACAGTAGCTGTTTGGTAATGTGATAAGTGGATTTTTAATTTTATAGCAGGGTATTTATTATAGCACTATTGTGAAGGGAGTGTAAGTATAAAAAATTGACCTTTGGTTTTGGATGGGATAAAATGTTTTTAGAAAAAATTTTCGGGAAGGAGTTTTTCAGATGGGTAAGATCAACAGTGTGAAAAAACTTACAGATAATAAGTTTGTGAATCTTTATGGAGTGGATGCGACCAGTGTACATGATACGCCGGTTTCTTATTTTGTGGCCTCCAGGGCGAAGAGTGTGGAGGATATGAAGCTTTCTACAGGGGAGAATCATCCGGATGGGGTGATCATTTACAGTGTTTATGGAGAGAAGCGGGATAAGGTTGTGCTGATCCGTCAGTATCGGTATACGATCGGCGGGTATATTTATGAGTTTCCGGCGGGGCTTGTGGAGCCTGGGGAGGATTTCCATGAGGGTGCTGTGCGGGAGATGTTTGAGGAGACCGGGTTGAAGCTGGAGCCGATCAAGGTTGCGGAGGCTTTTGAGAAGCCTTATTTTACGACAATCGGGATGACGGATGAATCCTGTGCTACGGTTTATGGGTATGCCAGTGGTGAGGTTAGTAAGGCTGCTCAGGAGGATAGTGAGGAGATCGAGGTTGTGATCGCGGACCGGGATGAGGTCAGGAGGATACTGAAGGAGGAGAGGGTTGCGATCATGTGTGCTTATATGCTGATGCATTTTTTGAAAGATGAAGAACCATTTGATTTTTTGAAAGAAATCTGAGAAAAAATCAAGGGGAATCTGCCGTTGGCGGATTCCCCGTTTTGATCAGAGTTCTATGAGTTTTCCCAGGTCTTTGTTGTATTTGCAGTATTTGCCGTTTTCGGAGATAAATGGCTGGTAGGTGTCGGTACGGTTGTCTTTGACGTAGACGATTCCGGTGGCGATCATTTCTACCAGGGAGAAGCGTTTGCTTAAGCTGGAGATCCAGCGGTAGGTTTTTTCGTTGCCGGAGTCTGCCATGAGGAGGTTGTAGCCGCCTGGGCAGGCTTCCAGGGTGAAGTAGATTTTCTGGGACCGGATGGAGGTGTTGAAGACCTGGCCGGTGATGTAGGTGGAGAAGTTGGTTTCTACAAATTGGCGGAAGGTGTAGAAATCGTAGATCACGCCGGTGGTCTCATCTTTGATCTTGTCGCCGCGTTCGATGCGGGCTTTCAGGAGCTTGAGGACTTCGATGGTCCAATTGATGAAGGAGATGCTGCTGTAGGTCATGCTTTCCTGAAGTTGATCGACCAGCTGTTTTGACAGGATGTTGGATTTTGATGCTTCATTAAAAAGTTCTTCGTTCATAAGGTTCCCTCCAGTGTTGGATTTTTATATGGTTTTCGCTCTTTTTTTGTATCTTTTATTATAAGTCTGAATTGTATATAAAGCAATAAAAAATGCGTAAAATACAAAGATAATTATTGAAAAATAATATATAATTAACGAGTGCGTTTTGATAATATCAGTGTTTTCGGCAGCTTGTTTAAAAATGGATTGTAAACATCTAGTTAATTTGAATAAGTATAAGTAAGAGTTTTACCAAATATCGCCATTTTATTGATAAAATTTTGTTGTATATCTCCCTTGACATAAAGCCTTCCTCCGGGTGTATCATAGTGCTGTGCTAAAGGAGGTAGACTATTATGTTTGAGACATTACAGGAGAAGACGGAAGAGAAAGCAATGGTGCAGTTCCTTGAACGCTTTACAGATTATCCATTTCTGGTAAAGTTCAAGAATTCCGAGTATCACATCGGAGAGGGTGAACCTACATTTACGGTGAATTTTAAGAAAGCGATTCCTCTGGCGGATCTGATAAAGAGCACATCCCTTGCACTGGGTGAGGCGTATATGCGTGGGGATCTGGATATCGAGGGAAATCTTTATGAAGCGCTGGATCATTTTCTGGGTCAGATGGGAAAATTTTCTACCAATGAATCTGCTCTGAAAAAGATCATGTTCAGTTCAACATCAAAGAAGAATCAGGAAAAGGAAGTAACCAGCCATTATGATATTGGAAATGACTTTTATAAACTTTGGCTGGATGAGACTATGAGTTATTCCTGTGGGTATTTTATCCATGAGGATGATACGTTGTATCAGGCACAGGTAAATAAAGTTGATTATATCCTTAAAAAATTACATCTGGAAGAGGGTATGAGTCTTTTGGATATCGGCTGCGGTTGGGGCTTTCTGCTGATCGAGGCAGCTAAGAAATATAAGGTTCATGGTACCGGTATCACCTTAAGTCATGAACAGTATGCAGAATTTCAGAGACGGATCAAGGATCAGGGTCTGGAAGATTATCTTACGGTAGAGCTGATGGATTACCGTGATCTGCCGAAGAAGGAGTATCAGTTTGACCGTGTTGTCAGTGTCGGTATGCTGGAGCATGTTGGACGTGATAATTATCAGCTGTTTCTTGATTGTGTGGAAAAGGTTCTGAAGCCGGGCGGACTGTTCCTGCTTCACTTTATCAGTGCTCTGAAGGAGCATCCGGGTGACCCGTGGGTCAAGAAATATATTTTCCCGGGCGGAACTGTTCCGAGCTTACGTGAGATCCTGAACCATATGGCAGAGGACAATTTCCATACCCTGGATATCGAAAATCTCCGTCTGCATTACAATAAGACATTGCTTCACTGGGAAAAGAATTTCCGGGACAATATTGAAAAAGAAAAGACTATGTTTGACGAAGAGTTCCTGCGTATGTGGGATCTGTACCTGTCAGCATGTGCGGCAACCTTCCACAACGGAATTATCGATCTTCACCAGATTCTTATGACCAAGGGTGTGAATAATGATCTGCCGATGACACGCTGGTATTGATAAAAGCCTTTACAAACCTGCCGGAAAGGAATATCATACTTCTATAAAATTATTTATTAAAGCGTATAAGGAGCCTGTGGATTCAGCATATGATTACAGAAATGCTGAATCCGCAGGCTTTGTTTTTTAACCGATAAACCGCGAAGGAGTTATTCGGTCATGAGCAAGTAGCGAAGCGTATTGCGAATATTCGCTTGACTATTCCGTTTACCGATAATTATGGAATGTGCATAAAAACAAAGCTGCAAACTTGTTCAATAAGCAGAATCATAGAAAACTATCTTGACAGATCAGAAGAAAAGAATAATAATGTAATTACTTTAATAAAATAATTAATAAAAGATGATATGCAATAGAAAGAAATTAGAGGAGGAGAATAAGATGCTTCAACAGGTAATGACAAATCCCGGAGAGATTATTTTCAGAGAGGTTCCGGTTCCGGAAGTGGGAGATGACCAGGTTCTGGTTAAGATCATGAACATTGGTATCTGCGGATCAGATATCCACGTATATCACGGTAAGCATCCTTTTACAAAATATCCGGTAACACAGGGACATGAAGTATCCGGTGAGATCACGGGGCTTGGAAAGAATGTGACAGGTTTTAAGGTTGGCCAGAAAGTAACCATCGAGCCTCAGGTATACTGCGGACATTGCTATCCATGCCGCCATGGAAAATATAATCTCTGCGAGGAACTGAAGGTTATGGGCTTCCAGACAACAGGAACAGCTTCTGAATTCTTTGCAGTAGATGCATCTAAGGTAACATCGATCCCGGAGGAGATGTCTTACGAGGAAGGTGCAATGATCGAGCCGCTGGCAGTTGCAGTCCATGCCGTGAAGCAGATGGGCGATGTAAAAGGGATGAACATCACAGTGATCGGTGCAGGTCCCATCGGAAACCTTGTTGCGCAGACAGCCAAAGGAATGGGGGCAGCCAGGGTTATGATCACGGATGTCAGTGACCTTCGTCTTGCAAAAGCAAAAGAGTGCGGCATTGATATCTGTGTAAACACGAAGGAGAAAAATTTCGGAGAGGCACTGGTAGAGGCGTTTGGTCCGGATAAGGCAGATGTGATCTATGACTGTGCCGGAAATAACATCACCATGGGACAGGCCATCCAGTATGCGAGAAAAGGCAGCGTGATCGTACTGGTAGCGGTATTTGCGGATATGGCAACCGTTGACCTTGCTGTTGCCAATGACCACGAGCTGGATATCAAGAGTACTATGATGTACCGTCATGATGATTATGTAGATGCCATTGATCTTGTAAATGCGGGAAAGGTTCATTTAAAGCCGCTGATCTCAAAGACATTTAAGTTCGCAGATTATCTGAAGGCTTATCAGTACATTGATGAGAACCGTGAGACAACCATGAAGGTTATCATCAATGTGCAGGAGAAATAATTTCTGAAGTTTATAAGTGATATAAGAAAAACTCCCGGATGTTTGGCTGTCCGGGAGTTTTCAGATGGTGGCGGTGTCAGATTATGGGAGAATTTTTGGAACAGTTTTGAGTGATTTGTTTATTGATGTGTGGTATGGTTATTATATCTTATAGGATTCTTGTCTGTATGGACATTCTGAAAGCTTCGTATTCTGGAGCGTTTTCCATTTTAAGTTCCTGTAGAGTTTGTAAAAATACGTTTTATGGGGTTTTTATGTTTGGATGATGTGGTATAATTTGTATATACCGGTGGGAGTGATCAATCGTTTGTTTTTGGATGGACGGTCGGATGAAGTGCAGCGTGTGATGACGGATGTAAAATGGCGTCAGAAGCTGTATGATGAGTATGAACTGTAACAAGTGATATGAGTATGACGAGGAGAAAATAGCATGGAGAATATTTTTCACAGAGTAAGTATCCGTAAATATGAAGATAAACCCGTAGAGAAGGAAAAGATCTTTCAGATCCTGAAAGCGGGTATGCAGGCGCCCAGCGCATGTAATCAGCAGCCGTGGGAATTTTATGTTGTGACAGATAAGGAGAAGATCCTGGAGCTTTCCAAAGCCACTCCCTATTCCGGATGTGCAGCAGGTGCACCGGTTGTGATCGTTCCGGTATATCGGAAAGAGGGATTGCCTGTTCAGGATATGGCACAGATCGATATGTCTATCGCACAGGAGAATATCTGGCTGGAAACGGATGCACTGGGACTTGGCGGCGTGTGGATCGGAATTGCACCGCTTAAGGATCGTATGGCGCTGGTCCATGATATTCTGAAGCTTCCGGAGAATGTGGAGGTATTTTCTCTTTTTGCCCTGGGGTACCCGGCAGAGAGCAGAAAGCAGCAGGATCGTTTTGATAAGAGCAGGATCCACTTTGTAGAATAAAAAAAGCCTTCTTTGAGGAAGATAACATCCGGAAACAGAAGAAGTCTGAATATAGTGAAAAATACCAATAAATCCTCTGAAAATTTGTGCAGAACGCATTTTGCATGATTGGGATTTTTACGATAAAATGTAAGTATAAGAACTGAAAAACTGCATTAAATGAAAGAGGTGAAGGGTATGAAGGAATATGAGATCATTATTGAAACCATTAATCCCTGCGGCGGCGATCATCATTCTCAGCAGGAGATCATTGAAGCAAATATCGAGAGCCCGGAAGCTTTCGTAAAAGAAAAAGGAAGATTTCCGATCATTGATAAGATCGAGAATCCCGATGGCGGAGTCGTGATCGTAACCGGTGACGGAAAAGGATACATGGTAAGATATACATTTTCTGAATAATGGATAATGCGGCGTATGTGACGGAAAACGGATCGTAAAGCAGAGCTGGGATCAGATCTGGCTTCGTTACATACGCCGTGTTTTGGCTTTTACCTAAAAAATGCATAAAAAAACATATACGAATTTGTAAAATATGTATAAATTATTTGTTGAAGTTTTATAAAAAAAGGAGTAAAACATTAGATAAATAAAAAAGAGAAATGCATGGAACAGGACAGACCACAAAAAGCAGGCCGGATCACAGAGAGTCGCAGCTGGTGAGAAGCGGCAGAAGGTATTTTGTGATATCACCTGGGAGCATCCCGCTGAATAGAAAGGTTAAGTAAGCCGGGACGTAGTCTTCACGTTACAGAAGAGGCTGTTTGAAGAGACAGTATTAAGTGGTTATATTTAGTGATAAATATGAGAATACAGAGTGGTACCACGGAACATTCCGCCTTTGTTATCCGAAAGGATAGCAGGGGCTTTTTTAATATATAAAAATACAAAGGAAAGAGAGTTGATATTATGAACGGAATAACAATGATGATCATAGCCATTGTAGTTCTCGGAGGCGCATATCTTCTGTATGGCCGTTATCTCCAGAACAAATGGGGCATTGATCCGAAAGCAAAAACTCCGGCATACGAAATGGAGGACGGAGTTGATTATGTACCGGCTGATACAAATGTAGTATTTGGACATCAGTTTGCATCCATAGCAGGTGCAGGTCCCATCAACGGACCGATCCAGGCCGCAATTTTCGGTTGGCTGCCGGTTCTGTTATGGATCCTCATCGGTGGTGTATTTTTCGGAGCTGTGCAGGATTTTGCATCCATGTATGCATCCGTAAAGAATAAAGGACGTACGATCGGATATATCATCGAAGCGTATATCGGAAAGCTTGGAAAAAAATTATTTCTTTTATTCTGCTGGCTGTTCTGTATTCTGGTCGTTGCCGCATTTGCAGATGTTGTAGCAGGAACCTTTAACGGATTTGCCGTAAATGATGCAGGAACAGTTACAAAGGTAGCGGCAAACGGAGCTGTTGCAACCACTTCCATGTTATTTATATTTGAGGCTGTTGCACTTGGATTTTTCCTTAAATATACAAAATTCAACAAATGGGTCAACACTGCAGTCGCAATTTTACTGCTGGTAGCAGCAATTGTGCTGGGACTTAATTTCCCCATGTATGTAAGTCTTGGAACCTGGCATATCATCATTTTTGTATACATCCTGATCGCCAGTGTCGCTCCTGTATGGGCACTGCTTCAGCCACGTGATTATCTGAACAGCTATCTGCTCATTTTTATGATCGTCGGTGCGGTTATCGGTGTATTTGTTGCCAATCCTTCCTGTAACCTGAAGGCATTTACAAGCTTTAACGTAGACGGACAGTATATGTTCCCGATCCTGTTTGTAACCATCGCCTGCGGTGCTGTTTCCGGCTTCCATTCACTGGTATCTTCCGGTACTGCATCCAAGCAGATCAAAAATGAGAAAAACATGCTTCCTGTTTCCTTTGGAGCAATGCTGATGGAAAGTATGCTTGCCATCATCGCACTAATCGCAGTTGCATCCTTTGCAGATGGTGAAGCAGCAGCACAGGGACTTACAACACAGCCGCAGATTTTTGCAGGTGCTATCGCAAACTTCCTTTCTGTAGTTGGCCTTCCGCATTCACTGGTATTTACTCTGATCAACCTTGCTGTATCCGCATTTGCACTGACCTCTCTTGATTCTGTAGCCAGAGTCGGACGTCTGTCATTCCAGGAATTTTTCCTTGATTCTGATACAGATGAGGAAAACATGAGCCCGTTCCTGAAGGTAGTAACAAATAAATATTTCGCAACAGTCATTACACTGGTACTTGCCTACATGCTTACAAAGGTCGGCTATGCAGAAATCTGGCCGCTGTTCGGCTCCGCAAACCAGCTGTTATCTGTACTCGCTCTTGTAGCCTGTGCAGTATTCTTAAAGAAAACAAAACGTCAGGGTTGCATGCTCTGGATCCCGATGGTATTCATGATGGCAGTTACCTTCACAGCACTTGGCATGACCATCACAAAGCTTTCAAAGGCACTGGTAACAACAGGGCTGGATCTTGGAAACACCTTACAGCTTGTATTTGCAGTATTACTGCTGATCCTTGGTGTACTGGTAGCAATCCAGGGCGTGAAGAAACTGCTTGAGAAGACAGATGATAAAAAAGCAACAGCATAATATTATCGGATAAGATTACGTATTTTTGTTTGGCTGGAGAAGCATAAAAAGGTACTGATGGATTTTTTAGTGTATTGCAGCAATTCTTTACCTTCCTCCAGCTTGCAGCGCAAAATAAATGCGCTGACAGAAAAAACAAGGGTCTTTTTAAATAATCAGGAAATGATGGCTGCGATGATGGAAGGAATGCCGCTTCGTCAGTTGTTAAGCTTCGTTCCCGGAATTAAAAGAAAAATGCTGGAACAGATGGTTGGTGCTTTAAACGAAGGCGTTGCATATAATAAAAAAAATATATCAATGGAAATGAAAGCCTTATGCCAGATCAGAAAATAGAGAATCTTCTTAATCTTGCCATGAATGCCCTGCCGCAGGAACGGGCAAAATCGGAAAATCTGAATGTGGGATATGATCCCACCACCAGGTTGTGGGATGTGATCGTGAAATACAGTGGCCCGGAAAGCGGACTTGGTGGTGAGCGGATCCAGGTGGTCCCGCTGCTTGGTGGTTATGCAGTAGTGACACTGCCGGAATCGGAAATTTCTGCATACTCAGTCAGAGAGCAGATCGAGTTTATAGAAAAGCCCAAGAGACTCTACTTTGAGACCTTTGAAGAGCGGGAGGCAAGCTGCATTTTACCAGTGCAGAATGGAGCCGATGGCTTAACCGGCGAAGGTATTTTGGTGGGCATTGTGGATTCCGGAGTGGACTATTTCCATCCGGATTTCAGAAACGAGGATGGCAGTACCCGGATCCTGCGACTGTGGGATCAGAGTGTAGATGGAAATCCACCGGAAAACTATGTATCAGGAACTGAATATACGAAAGAAGAAATTGATGAGGCGCTTGCACTCGGGGAAACCGAAGGCAGGCGCCTTGTTCCGTCTGGGGATTTCAGCGGACATGGAACAGCAGTTCTTGGAATAGCAGCAGGAAATGGGAGAGCATCGGAGGGAGTGAATCGAGGCGTTGCGTATAGAAGTGATCTTCTGGTGGTAAAGATGGGAAATCCACGGGAAAATTCATTTCCGCGGACAACGGAGCTGATGGAGGGTATTGATTACCTGATACGGCAGGCAGTGAAGATGAGAAAACCGATCGTTATAAACGTCAGCTTTGGGAATAATTATGGTTCTCACAGAGGGGATTCTCTTCTGGAAAACTATATTGATACAGTTGCGGCCATGGGGCGGACTGTGATCGTTACAGGAACCGGAAATAACGGTAGCCAGCCCTGGCATGCAGGAGGAATCTTGCAGCAGGGGAAAACAGAAGAAATCCAGTTGGCGGTGGGAGCTTTTGAGCCCACATTAAATGTACAGTTATGGAAGGATTATGAAGATGAGATGGAAATTTATCTGGAAAGTCCGTCCGGAGAACGGATCGGTCCATTATATGAAAGGCTGGGGCCACAGCGGCATCTGCTGGAAAATACAGAGCTTCTGATCTATTATGGAAAACCTGGTCCCTATCAGCTGTCCCAGGAAATCTACATAGATTTCATTCCTGAGGGTAATTATGTGGACAGCGGTGTCTGGAAAGTTCTTTTAAGTGGAAAACGTGTGCGCTCCGGGCAGTATTTCCTCTGGCTGCCGGGTGGAAATGTACTGAATCGCGGAACCGGGTTTTATTCTCCGCGGGCTGTGGGAACTTTGACGATTCCTTCCACTGCCGGAAAAGTTATTTCTGTTGGAGCTTATGATTCCAGACAGAATGCCTACGCAGATTTTTCCGGAAGGGGAAGTCAGTTCCTGCCGATCCGGAAGCCTGACCTCGCAGCTCCCGGTGTATCCATCTCCGCCCCGGTTCCCGGCGGAGGCTACGCCACTGTCACCGGAACCTCCTTTGCGGCACCCTTTGTCAGCGGAAGCGCAGCTCTGCTTATGGAATGGGGGATCGTGAAAGGAAATGATCCGTTTCTTTATGGGGAAAAGGTGAAGGCGTATCTGAGGAAAGGCGCACAGAGTGTGGGCGGATATGAGGAATATCCGAATGTGGAGGTGGGATGGGGACGGTTGTGTCTGGCAGAGAGTATCCCATACGGCATATCCTGAACATATAGAAACGGACAGGATCTTCAGATACGAGCCTTATGATCCTGACATTGATATGAAGATGAATTCAGTTACTGTCAGAGATGCTAGTGCAAATGGCGAAGCATTCACGCATAATGTAGATAAACAAAAACACAAATATAAAAAGAAGGAGGATTGGGTATGGGATTATTTGATAAGAAGATCTGTGATATCTGCGGAGAGAAAATAGGTTTATTAGGCAACAGAAAACTGGATGACGGAAATCTGTGTAAGGATTGTGCAAAAAAATTGTCACCATGGTTTGAAGACCGGCGGCACAGTACGGTAGAGGATATAAAACGTCAACTGGAATATCGTGAAAAAAACAAAAAAGCCGTAATGGATTTTTGTATAACACGTCAGATCAATACCAGAAATTACAATGTTTTTATTGATGACAATAAGGGGAATTTTACTGTTGCACGGAAGCTGGATGTCAATGAAAATCCGGATATAGTTCCTTTATCCGCTGTTGTGCAGTGCAGAGTTGATGTAGAGCGACAGCAGAACGAGGAAACATATACAACAAAGGATGGAGAAACCGTAAGCTATCAGCCACCGGTATATAAGTATGAATTTGATTATACTATGCGTATTAAGGTAAAAAATCCATGGTTTGATGATATGGATTTTCGTTTGAATACTTTTTCCATAAGCAGCGATAACAGAGGTGAATTGATGGAAGTGGAGCAGACAGGTCATCAGATCATAGCCGCCCTGACACCAAATGCGGCTGGAATGCAGCAGCCTGGGATGAACATGAACAGCGGAATGCAGCAGTCCGGAATGAACATGAACAATGGAATGCAGCAGCCCGGGATGAACATGAACAACGGAATGCAGCAGTCCGGGATGTACATGAACAATGGAATGCAGCAGTCCGGAATGAACATGAACAATGGAATGCAGCAGCCCGGGATGAACATGAACAGCGGAATGCAGCAGTCCGGGATGTACATGAACAATGGAATGCAGCAGTCCGGAATGAACATGAACAGTGGAATGCAGCAGCCTGGGATGCAGATGAACAACGGAATGCAGCAATCTGGAATGCAGATGAACAACGGAATGCAGCAGCCCGGCAGTTTATGGAAATGTCAGTGCGGTGCAGAGAATACCGGAAGGTTCTGCGAATACTGTGGTCAGCCAAGACCATTTTGAGTGATGATAGACAGAGTGGACAGAATTGTTCACTCTGTTTGTGATAACAGGGGTTGAGAATGGATGGTTTCTCTGAAAACTATATAATAAAATATAGCTTTATAGTATACTTATCACAGAGGTGTATTAATGAGAGAGGAATTTTCATGACATACAATAAAAAAAGGGCACTGTCGTATGGAGGAATCCTGATAAGTGTATTTCTGGCGTATTTCTGCAGGCTGGTAAGACCGGAAAATGTTTTTATGAGAAATCTCGCAGATCAGTGTCGTAACTGTATTTATCTGGGAATGTATTGTGCCTGGGTGATTTATCTGGAAAAGCATGTAGTGCATAGAAAAACGCGCAGATGTCTGACTGCAATTGGCTGTCTGATGGTCTTCTGGTTTTTTGTACGGACAGTAAAATTTCATATTTTTCATGATCCGCTTGGAGAACATATCTGTTGGTATCTGTATTATATCCCGATGATCCTGATCCCGGTCCTTGGACTGGCAGCAGCGATGTTTCTAGGGGAAAAGGATGGAGAGAAAACAGTCAGAAAAATTATTGTCTTGCTTGCTTTTGCGGTGGTTTTGATCATCAGTGTTTTTACAAATGATCTGCATCAGCTGGTGTTTCGGTTTTCCGGGCGGCCGCCTCTTTCAGATAGAGATTATAGCTATGGTATTCTTTTTATAGTGATCCAGGGATGGATCATATTTTGCCTGATATGGATGGAAATTATACTGATCAGAAAAAGCAGGATTCCGGGAAGAAAGCAATTTTGGCTGCCGGTTATTCCGGGAATATTGCTTCTGGGATGGAATATCGGGAATTTACTCCGTCTGCCTTTGATCAAAACAATTGCCGGAGATATGACAGCGGTATGCTGCCTTTTGATGGCGGCAATTTACCAGGGATGTATATTATGCGGCCTGATACAGACGAACAATCGATATTTTGAATTATTCCAGACCTCCGGAGGACTGGATGCAGAGATTACGGATGATTCCTTTCAGCGTTATTATCATTCCGGTGATTTTCCTGAGCTGTCACCGGAACTGCGTAAAATTGTAATAAACAGATCAGCTGTACAGGAACAGGGAATCCGGATCAACCATATTCCTATAAGAGGAGGACATTTGTTCTGGTCAGAAGATATTTCGGTGCTTCTGGATCAGTATCAGGATATCCGGGAACAGCAGGAGGAGCTGACTGCCAGAAATCGTCTGCTGCAGAAAACCTATCAGAAAGAAGCTGAGCGGAGAAAAACAGAAGAACAGAACCGATTGCTGAATATGATACAGAATCAGACAGCCGGGCAGCTGGAATTGCTGTCGCAGCTGATGGATGAGCTGGAAAGAACGGAGTCAAGGGAACACTATGACCGGATCCTGGGAAAGATCGTGGTTGTTGGTACATATTTAAAAAGAAGAAAAAATCTGGTATTGACACAATATGCATCAGACGGAAATCTGCTTACAATGGAGGATCTCAGACAGAGTCTTGCGGAATCCTGTGACAGCTTAAAATTATGTAAGATCCGGGCGGCTTATTATGTCGAAAATGGTGAAGTGCAGCTGAATGCAGATGATATACTAAAATGCTATGATACCTTTGAATGGCTTGTGGAACGATTGTTTGATACAATGCAGTCTGTTTTTTACCGTGTGTCGCAGATCGATGATGCTTTGCGGATCTCGGTTCATATTGTAGCAGAAGCAGATCTTCGGGGATTAATGTCAGAAAGACCGGAATTAAATGTGCAGCAGGAAGATGAAAACGAATGGTTTATCGGATGTATCGTATTCAGAAAGAGAGGCGGAAGATGACTGATTTTGCGGAATGCAGTATGGCAATGCAGGATTTTTTGATGATCCTTCTTGAAATCTGCCTGATTCTGGAATTGATCCTTCTGTTGATCAGGATAACCTGTTTTTACGGGAAAAAGAAAATTATAACAGCAGTGACTGTTTTTGCAGTTTCTTTTATGCTTATGGGGTTCCTGATGAATGATCACAGATATTGCCAGGGGGAAAGCGCATATCAGCCAATGCTCCGGATGTGTCCGGTCAGTGTTTTGATGGCAGCGATGGTGGTATTGTTGCTTTATCTTTGCTGGGCAATCTGGAGAGAGAGACGCAGATATCATCATTCTCTGTCTTACTGGTCTGTGAATGAAGCTGTTGATGATGTTCCCTGTGGGGTGTGTTTTTCGGATCCTCTTGGAAGGATCGTTTTATGCAACACCAAGATGCATGAACTGAGCAGGATAATGACAGGCTCCTATCTGCAGGATTATGAGGCATTGCGGAAAGTAATAAATGGAGGATCCGAAGCAGAGGGACTTCGCAGATTAAACAGTGACAGTAATGTATTTTATTTTCCGGATGATTCCGTCTGGATGTTTCAGGAATATCGTCTGCAGGAGCCGGATTGTGCAGGATATCTGCAGACAGTGGCAGTTAATGTATCAGAAATTTATTACAATGGTGAAAAGATCAGAGCAAATAATGAAAAGCTGGAAATCCTGAATCATAAGCTGGAGGAAATGTATGAAAAAATCGGAGATAAAATAAGAGAGCAGGAGACACTTGCCATGAAAATGCAGGTTCATGACAATTTTGGCCGAAGCCTTCTGTCAATACGTAGGATATTGGAAAGAAAAGAAAATCAGGATAAAATGGATGAACAGCTATCTGCACTAAAGCATCTGGTCTATATTCTTACAGATTCTTCTGTTGAGAATATGGAAGAATTATGCGCGGATACGATCAGGCATGCAGAAGAACTTGGAATTTATGTTCAGATCAGCGGGGATTTCCCTCAGCATCCCTCCTACAGGCTGCTGACAGACAGAGCGATCCGTGAATGTGTGACAAATTGTGCCAGACATGCCCATGGAAGTACAGTTCTGGTGAAGATAGAAAAAGGTGCAAATGAATACAGCATCCGGATAACGAATGATGGAGATGCACCTGAAAAAAATGCAGAAGAAGGTGGTGGTCTGTCTGCACTGAGAAAAGCTGCGGAGTCAGAGAAATGTATTATGCAGGTTTCTTTTTCGCCGGAGTTTTGTCTGGTGTTGAAAATGCCACTGACAGAAAGGATGGGAGTCTATGGTACGGATACTGATAGTAGAAGATCAGAGGATCATGCAGAAGTATTTTGAAAGTATTATTATGCGGGAACCGGAATTCCGACATGTCCAGACAGTTTCGGATGCCTGTGAAGCTGTAAAGATCTGCTCTTACTCGGCAATTGATCTTGTGCTTATGGATGTGCAGACATTTCATAATCATGATGGGCTGAGTGCCGGAAAGATCATCAGGGAAAAATATCCATATACAAAGGTATTGGTTGTTACTTCGCTGATCGATCCCAAGGTGCTGGAAAGAGCAAAGAGCGGATGTGCAGACAGTCTATGGTATAAGGATCACGGTGAAGAGGAAATACGGAGTGTGATCTACAGAACGTTAAATGGGGAGCATGTATTTCCGGATGTGGCACCGGAGGTGGAACTTAACTGGATCACAAGCGGTGATATCAGTCCCAGACAGCTGGAGATGCTGCGCCTGTATATTCACGGGATGTCATATTCCGAGATCGCAAGGAAAATGGACTGTTCTGCTTCTGGGGTGAGATGGAATTTTCAGGAAATGATCGCCAAGGCGGGATACAGCTGCAAAGAGGATCTGATAGCAGCTGCACTGGAAAGTAAACTGATCGTAACCACACTGAAATAGAAGATCCACAGAATGCAGAAACATATTCGGACAGAGGGAGTTTGGCGTGAGCTGACGGAGCATTCACAAATATAGCATAAGATTTTGAATAATAGGAAAGAGGAAATAGACATGAGCGATTTTTTGACAGAAAAAAATAAAAAAACAGGAATATTGGGGAAACTGAAATGGGTTCTTTGTGGCTTTTTTATACTTTTTTCCCTGGGAGCTATTGGCGCATCGGAGAAGTATATCGGTGAAGGGCGCTGGGGAATGGCAGCAACAGAGATCATACTTGGATTGCTGTTTCTGTATCCAACCTTCCGGGAAATTCAAAAAGCATTAAAGAAGAAAAAAGCTGGAGAAATTGCCTGCTGGTTTGAATCCTATGCCCAGAATACCGTCTCATTTGAAAAGCTTGAGCAGGAACTGGGAAAAGGTGCAGTGAAAAAGCTGGAAAAATTTATTGCGGGGGGATATATCCGGAATATCCAGATAGACAGAGAAGGAAATTATATTATGATCACTGCACCGAACAGACGCGTAAATGAGAAGATCTATATTACAGTTACCTGCCCCAGCTGCGGTGCAAAGAATCAGGTAATAAAAGGTCGTCTGAGCACCTGTGAATATTGCGGACAGCGTCTTACCCCATGACAAAAGACACCTTTCGGATCTGCCCTGTTAAAGATAAAATCCTTGTGCAATATGCTCAATGCATAAAAAGGATATTTTATAAACAAAATTATATAAGTTGCATATAACTAACGCATGCAGCATAACAGAAGTTGTACAAATATCCGTACATCCATAGACGATTGGAATGAAATCATAGAATAAATTTATAAAAATAGCTAATAAAACTGGATAATATGTTCAAATTATGGTACATTTATTGTAGCAGTCAGAGGAAATATTGCGGCCTTTTTTTGGACCAGGATTTTCGAAGGGCTGAACAAATAACAAAGAACTTATTTATTTGGTTTTATTGTTTCTTTCCTGGGAGTGCAGAGAAGGAGGGAACGGATAAGAGCAGATAATCATAAGGATATAATCTTTATAAGGAAGGTGAGCAATTGGAAAACTATACTAAGTACAAGCTGAAAAGCAGTGATGAGCTTGCATCAGTGCTGAACGGCAGGGACAATCTGTTTGTAATCGCCTGTAACAAGTGTTTCAAGGAATTTGAGACCGTTGACGAACCGGATTGCGAGGAATTCCTGAAATTTGCTGCGGAGCAGGGAAAAACCGTCACAGGCAGTGCGAAATTCGATTTTCTGTGCAACAAGATGCACACAGAAAGAAAATTACAGGATCTGCTGCCGGAAGGTACAGAGAATGTAGTTGTGATCTCCTGTGGTCTTGGTATCCAGACTGTTGCAGATCTGACCGGTAAGCCGGTGATCGCAGCAAGTAATACCCTTAACTACAGAGGCCATCACGGCATGGCACTTACCAAAAAGAGCTGTGATGCATGTGCACAGTGCTATCTGAACATTACCGGAGGCGTCTGTCCTATCGTCGACTGTTCCAAGAGTCTTGTGAACGGACAGTGCGGCGGAGCAAAGAACGGGAAATGTGAAGTGGATCCTAACAAGGACTGCGCATGGGAGAAGATTTACCAGAGACTGGCAAAACAGGGTCGTCTGGAAGAGTTCCTGAACCAGCCGGTACAGGTACGTGATTACTCCAAGGTTAACTTTAAGGTGATCAATGATTACGTGAAGTCTATCAGAGAGGACAGACTGAACGGATACTATGGTGGCGTTCATCCGTCAGAGCACAAGGAATTCAGCGAGCATATCGATCTGAAGAAATTCCCGGATCCGAAGACGGTTGTGATCTCCATGTCCCAGCATCTTGGTGCACCTGCCAATCCGATCGTGGAAGTAGGAGACACAGTAAAGGTTGGACAGAAGATCGGAGAAGCTGCCGGATTTATCAGCGCACCAGTACATTCCAGTGTAAGCGGAACCGTAGTTGCTGTTGAGCCACGTATGCATGGTACAAGAGGCAGTGAGGTGATGGCAGTTGTCATCGAATCCGACGGAAAAAATACTCTGCACGAATCCGTACAGCCACATAAAGCCCTAGATGAACTTACACCGGATGAGATCATTGAGATTGTAAAAGAAGCCGGAATCGTTGGTATGGGTGGTGCAGGTTTCCCGACCTGTGTCAAGCTGAAACCTGCAAAACCGGTTGATACCATCCTTCTCAACGGATGTGAGTGTGAGCCATATTTAACAGCAGACCATAAGGTTCTCCTTGAGTTTGCTGATGATATTATTTTCGGTCTGAAAGCGATCCTCAAGACAACAGGTGCTGAGAAGGGCATCATTGTCATCGAGGATAACAAGCAGGATGCGATCGAATTAATGCAGGAAAAAGTTGCCGATATCGGAAATATGGAAGTTTTTGTTGCAAGAACCAAATACCCGCAGGGTGCTGAGAAAACTCTCATCAAGCGCGTCATGGGCAGAAAGGTTCCAAGCGGCGGCCTTCCGGCAGATGTTGGCGTTATCGTAGATAATATCAGTACTGTAAAAGCGATCTCCGATGCGATCCAGCAGGGTATGCCGCTGATCGAGCGTGTTGCAACCGTAACAGGCGAGAAGATCAAGAATCCTGGCAACTTTATCATCAAGATCGGTACCAGCGTAAAAGAGCTGATCGATTACTGCGGTGGATTTACAGATGACGATGTTCTGGTCAAGATGGGCGGACCTATGATGGGATTCCCTCTGAACACTCTGGAGGTACCTATGATGAAGGGCTCCAACGGTATCATCGCCATTGATACAGATGAGACCAAAGAGCAGCCATGTATCAAGTGCGGACGCTGTGTGGACGTATGTCCGATGGAACTTTCTCCTCTGTATTTCGTAAAATATGCGAAAGAAGAGAACTGGCAGGGCATGAAGGACATGAATGTCATGGACTGTGTTGAGTGCAGATGCTGTCAGTATATCTGTTCTTCCAAGATTCCGATCATTAACAGTATCAAAGCCGGAAAAAATGCAGTAAGGGGGATGAAGTGATATGTTGATTACCCAGTTAAAAGCAAAAGAAACTATCGTATCACTGGCAGCCGGAAAGAAAGTTTTTATCATCAACTGCCATGGATGCAAGGAAGTTCGTTTTCCGGAAAAAGAAGCTGTTGAACTTCAGAAGGAGCTTTCCGCTGAAGGAAATGTGACAGGGATCATGACAACGGATTATATCTGTAATCCGGAAAATATGCAGTTACGTCTTCAGAAACACATGGATAAGATCAGGGAAGCGGATCTGGTCCTGGTATTCTCCTGTGGTGTTGGTGTACAGACCATCGCAGAATATCTGGAAGACAAGATGGTATGCGCAGCCTGCGATACATACCCAGTACCTGGTTTCCAGGGTGTAACACCGTTAGAATATAAATGTGACCAGTGTGGTGAGTGTTATCTGAACCTTACTGGCGGGATCTGCCCGATCACAGCATGCTCCAAGAGTCTTGTCAACGGCCAGTGCGGCGGTTCCAAGAATGGTAAATGCGAAGTGGACAGTGATATGGAGTGTGGATGGGAGCGCATCTACAGACGTCTGAAAGAAATCGGACGCCTTGACGCACTGAAATGCCCGACACAGATCCATAATTTCGCTACAGATGATGAAGTGAAATAATAAGCAAAGATTTATTAAGAAGCCAAATTAAATTATGATACGGTTCACCGGAAATATTCCGCAATGTATGCAGCAGAGCAGGTGGACCGTACCCCAAATTTTAAATGATTGGAGCAAATATAATATGAAAATGAAAGAATTATTCGACCGTGGTGAATTTGTAGTTTCTGCAGAAGTAGGACCGCCAAAAGGGATCCATGTAGATGAACTGGTAGAAGAAGCCAAAACTTATCTCAAAGGCGTTCATGCAGTCAATGTAACAGATAACCAGTCTTCGGTTATGCGTCTTGGATCTCTTGCAATGTGTAAAGTTCTCAAAGACGCCGGAATGGATCCGATCTTCCAGCTTGCATGCCGTGACAGAAACCGTATCGCACTGGAGTCTGATCTTTTAAGTGCAGCTATGCTTGGTATCGAGAACATCCTCTGCCTCACAGGTGACCACACAAAGATGGGCGACCATCCGCAGGCAAAACCGGTATTTGACCTTGATTCTGTATCTCTTCTTCATACAGTACAGCTTCTTGAGTCCGGTGTAGACCTTGGTGGAAACCAGCTCGTTGGCGAGCCTCCGAAATTCTCCAAAGGTGCCGTTGTATCTCCATGCAGCGATTCCGTTGACGCTCAGCTTGCAAAGATGGAAAGAAAAGTTGCCGCAGGTGCAGACTACTTCCAGACACAGGCTGTATTTGAGCCGGAGAAATTCATCAAATTTATGGAAAAAGCAAAACAGTTCGGAAAACCGGTACAGGTTGGTATCATCATTCCGAAGTCTGCTGGAATGGCTAAGTTCATGAACAACAACGTTGCCGGCATTCATGTTCCGGATGAGATGATCGAGGAGCTGAAAGCTGACAAAGAGAAGACAAAAGCTGGTATCACAGGTGTTGAGATCGCTGCACGTATCATCAAAGAGTGTAAGCCATACTGCCAGGGTGTACATATCATGGCACTTGGATGGGAATCCAAGATCCCGGCACTTCTGGAGCAGGCTGAGATCTGATCAGAACGATTGCTTTATAAAAAATAACCAGAAAAGCTGTCCGGAACCGGATGCAGGAGATGCACACCGACCGGGCAGCTTTTGTGTAAGAAAAAGCTTCTCTATACGGAAAAACTCTTCGGGAAGCCTGCGGGATCCACAGCGGAAGAATTCTAGCTTAAGAGGTAAAGAGACGATGGAAAGTATTATTATCGGGATCGCCGGAGGGTCAGGCTCCGGCAAATCTACATTTACAAACAGACTGAAGAAGCATTTCGGAGACGATGTGGTGGTGATCTATCATGACAATTACTACCGCAGACAGGACGGAATTCCTTTTGAAGAACGTGTGAAGGTGAATTACGATCACCCGGATTCACTGGAAACCGATCTTCTGGTCGAGCATCTCAAAGAACTCAGGGAGGGCAAAACCATCCAATGTCCGGTATACGATTACAGTCAGCACAACCGCTCCGACAAAGTGCTGAAGATCGAACCAAGACCGGTCATTCTGGTAGAGGGAATCCTGCTTCTTGCAGATCCCCGTATCCGAGATCTTCTGGATATCAAGGTTTATGTGGAAGCAGATGCAGATGAGAGGATCTTAAGACGTATCTCCAGAGATGTGGAGGAACGTGGACGGGATTTAAACGGAATCATCGATCAGTATCTTACCACAGTAAAACCGATGCATTATCTGTACGTGGAGCCCACACGGGCGAAAGCAGATATTGTGATCAACAGCGGTAAGAATAATGTGGCCTTTGATCTGTTTGTGTCAAAAATCGGGCAGCTGCTGAAAGAACTGAAAAAATAATAAGTAAAATAAAAAGCATGTCATACTCTAGGACAGAGCGGATCAGATTGTATCCGTCTGGCTGTGTATGACATGCTTTTTTGACCGGTTCAGGTGAATATGTCTGTATTCACACGCTCTGTGTAAATTTCTCTACATAATATAAAGCTGCACCAATGGCAGGTGTATACTGCCCGTGGGTGCCGACCAGAATCTGGCTTCTGTCCAGGGTGAATGGTGCGTCTGTGTTGATGTGTTCTAACAGATAATTAATATCTTCTTCTGTAAAATAAGGTGCCAGATATCCGCTGATGATGATCGGTGCATCGATGATCAGGTTCAGATTTTTCATGGCAAAGGCCAGATGGTTCAGATAATCTTCCCAGTGCTCAGCAAGCCGGGGGGATTTTTTTTCGCGGAGCAGAGGGAAAAATTCCTTCACAGGCATCCCGGCAGACTGTTCCAGAGCGTTGGCAGAGCAGTAGGTTTCCAGACAGCCATGGTTTCCGCAGTAACATAAAGGGCCGTCAGGATTGACGCACATATGCTCAAGGGTTCCGCTGTGCATGGAACTTCCCTGATGAATTTGATGATTGGTGATAATGGCGCCGCCCAGGTTTCGGTTCAGAAGGAACACGACAGCACTGTCAAGCTCCGGGTGATTCCACAGCTCCAGAAAAGCAGCGGATTTGGAATCATGTTCCAGATGGCAGGGGTAAGGAAGATGCCGGGAAAAATCCTCCAGTTTCATTCCGGTATTGTTCATGATGTTTCCGTAGATCACAGTGGAATTATCCGGAGAAGTGATCCCCTGTGTGGCAATGGAAATACCCAGGATCTTTTCATTCGGATAGTGATTTTCTGCGATGAATTTTCGTACTTTATCGGTCAGCTGTCTGTAATATTCTTCTGTGTTGGAATAGGGAAGAGCAATGGTTTCTGTATAAAAGGCATTTCCATATAAGTCGATTGCTGTGATATGGAACATGTTTTTCAGGATCCCGATTCCAATGGAAATCCGGAAATCCGAGACGATCTGGATGGCCTGGGCCTTTCGACCACCTGTGGAATCAAAATATCCGTTTCTGTCAATAAGCCCTTCTTTTTCCAGCAGGTTCAGGTTCTGGCTTACGGTGGAAAGTCCCATCTGAAGATCCTGGACGATCTGCATTTTGGAAGTCTGGTGTGTTTGGTATATATATTGGTAAACCTTGGAGCGGTTTATTTTCTTTAAATTGATGGTGGTTAATCCTTTTTCACTCATGAGATTCTCCTGATAAAAGTAATTATAGATATGTTTAAGTCGTGACATGCTCCCACCACTTAAATCTTACGATTTTGAAGTGGGGGCTTCCTGCTCGATTACCCTTTAGGGCAAAGCTAAA
>NZ_WQQD01000026.1:0-33557 GCF_018785605.1 Blautia sp. MCC270 | reverse complement strand
AAAATTTTTGCATTCGATCATAGTTTTACACAAAATAGCTGTTTTACAGTTTATCAGGAAGAGCACAAGTATTTTCCCACCCACAGCTTATTGTTTTTTTGTAATCGAAGCAGCTGCTTTCTTTTATTCGATCAATCAAAATTTTACATGTTTAAAGTAGGAACGAATCTATATTTTATTTTTTTGCCGTATGTGTGCAGGTGCACATTTTGCATTTTTAGGCTTTTTTATGTGTGTATACGTATAAAGTACGCTTTATCGTACTTTTTTATTTAAAGTACTATAATTTGTACTTTAATGTTTTTTCATTCGTAAATATCCTATTATTTCTATTTATTTGCCAGTATTTTCTTTCATAAAGTCCTTTTTATCGTACTTAGTGTTTGCATTATTATCATTATCATAGTGTTCTCTTCGCAGAAATAATCTCTTATTTTTCTTCATTTCGTCCTTACTCTTATATCGTTCTATAAAATCCCCCCATATTTTCCGCCTTACCCTCCGTTTTTTCATATAAATACACATTTTTACTACATTCACTTAACTTGTTAATTCCCCATCCAGTTCACAAAAGCATCTGACCGAAATCATGGAGAATACTGATGACAGTATCTGGGAACTCACCTTCAAGTGCGCAAACATATCTATCCAATTTGGGATCAAACGAATAAAAATACCCGTATTCGCTACGCAGTTCTACGCCCAATAGCTACTTTACAATTTATCAGGACCTGCTTACAATGTATCCATAACAATGGCCACATGAATTAGTGCAGTACCTTGTTTTCAGACATGCCCACTATTCCTTTCCCTGTTAAACGCCGTTGCATTCTTCCTAATACACGCCATCCACTGCTTATTACTTTTTACTTTTTCGTAATTGAAGCATGAGACTTACTGTTAACTGGTAATATTATTCTCCGAGTTTTTTTGTGAGCAAAGACCACTGAAAGCCCTGGACATACCATGCAAATTTATGTGATTAGCATAATTTCTGTGCATCGCGAAGTGTATTACCAAAAACGAAGTGATCAGTAATCAGGAAACTTTTTGATTTAATTCAAGCAGATAAAAGCATCCGCTTCACTACTTGCTCATAACCGAATAAGTGCTTCGCAGTTTATCAGAAGGAGCCTGCACTTCTCCTGATGCAAGCAAGTTCCCCTGATTATTGCTTTTCGAAATCGAACCAGGGGACTTATTTGATTCAGTTAAAAACGCTTCTTCTCTTGCCTCATTTTCCCCTGAAATGCTATAATCCATAAAGAAAGCATTCGCAAACTCCTTGCAGTTTGCGGCTAATACATTATTTCGTAAATAACTATACCAATCACGTGGGATGTGGATTCGAGTGTGCAGGTATAAAAATGCAGGCGTAGCTGGCTATGCTGAGGCTTTTAGATCTGTGCAGTCGGATTCACCAACAAGTAATTGGTATAGTTATTTCGAAAACAATGTACTATTACAGCGAAAATTAAGTTTCTGCTATATTGACGTAGGATGATTTTCTCATATGCAAGGCGAAGGAATGAGGCGTAGCGGTGGCTACGGCGATTGACGACAACGCAGCATATGAAAAATCAGACAAGTCAATATGGCGGTTACTTAATATTCGCTGTACTAGTCATTTATCATCTGATCGAAAGGAATATTTTATACATGAACACCACAAATAATCGCAACGATTTCTATAAAGAACAATTAGGCAAGACTTTAAATGGCAATGAAAAGATCGAAACTGCCATTGCAGCACTCCAAAAAGAAGCAACCGAAGAAATGCTTGCTCATACTCTCACCGTGATCCGTCACAGAATGCAGGAGCAGGCACAGCTGATCATTGCTGTAGAACCTCCAAAAGGTGATGGAAAAATTTCTCTTCATGCGATCAAAACCAACGACGGAAAGCAATGGTGGGCTGCATTTACCAGCTTTGACGAAGAGTTAAAAGGCAGTGATAAGATCATGTCCACATTTACCGCAGATATTGATAAAATTTTTGCTTCTGCATTGCAAGAGCCGTCTGTTGAGGGAGTAATTCTCAATCCATGGAACCGCACACTGATGCTGAACAAAACCCTTATCAACATCATCCTCGGCAATCCTGTATAGCATCAGCTCTGTCGGATAACAAGTCCAATGTTTCACGTGAAACACTTGGTATTTTACTGAAGTATAAAAGCATTCCAGCGGATAACAGCATCCGCTTCGCTACTTGTTCATAACCAAATAACTGCTTCGCAGTTTATCAGAAGGAGCTTTTCCTCCTCCTGATACAAGTAAGTCCCCACCCTCTGCTTATTGCTCTTCGCAATTAAAGCAGGGGATTTACTTGATTCGGTTCAAAATCTGATTTCTATGTATCATGAAGCATATTGGCGATGCTACTGTTCACTGATAATATTCCGTAAGTTTTTTTGTGAACGAAGGCCGCAGAAAGTCCGAAGCCATACCGCACCAATTTATGCGATCAACATAAATTCTTTGCATTACGAAGCGCTTTACTGAAAGCAGAACGAACAGCAACTTAGCGATCATCGCCAAGAACAGAATGGACAGTAGCGTCAGCATACAATAACAAGGTTAGGGTTCCCACAAAAGCATTGTAAATTTTTCGTTCCTGTCGTATAATAAAGCAAAGAAATATTCAGAAAAAATCAGATCAGATACCTGAATTACGTTACATCTGTCCTGATTATTTTTACGAATTCCAGGAGGCTTTTTAATGAAGAAAAATGGACACAGACTACTTACTCTTGCAGCTTTAGTCGGAACTGCCGCAGGTGTTATTCATATTGCTAACCGTTTCATAGATGCCACATCTCAGCTTAAAGATATGCTGGAACAGCCACACAGCAGAACCTATGACTGGCGTTTTGGAAAGATTTTTTATACAAAACAGGGACATGGCACCCCTATTCTTCTTATTCATGATATCATGCCAGGTGCTTCCGGTTATGAATGGAATGCCATAGAGAAGCAGCTCGCAACCGAACATACCGTTTACACCATTGATCTTCTTGGATGTGGACGTTCCGAAAAACCGGATATTACTTATACCAATTTTGTATTTGCTCAGTTACTCTGTGATTTTGCCAAGAATGTGATTCGTGAGGAAACCGATGTTATTGCCAGTGGTTTCTCAGGTTCTTTTGCGATCATGGCTTACCGTAACAATTCCGACCATTTCCGCAAGATCATGCTGGTCAATCCACCAAGCTTCAGTTCCCTGAAGCAGGCACCTTGTAAAGACAACAAGCTCTTTAAGTATTTTATCGAGCTTCCGATTTTCGGAACTCTGATCTATCATATGGTAGCTTCCCGCGAATCCATCAGCAGTCTGTTTATGGAAAAGCTGTTCTACAATCCCTTCCATGTAACAGATACACTGGTAGACACCTATTATGAATCCGCTCACAAGGGTGGTTCCAACGCCAAATATCTGTATTCCAGCTACATTGGCAAATACCTGAATATCAGCATTAATAATGCCGTAGAATCTTCCGATGCATGCATCTATATTATTTCCGGAGAAAAAGAAGCTTCCGCTTCTCTTATCGCAGAGGAATATCAGAAGCTGAATTCTTCCATTGAAACCGCTGTGATCCCGGAAGCCAGACATCTTCCTCATCTGGAAGATCCGGAACATTTCCTGGAACAGGTAGCTATTTTCCTGTAAAAACAACTTATGATCCGGCATCAAAAACAAAATTTATCTATAGTAATTTTGGAGATCAACGTATCAAAAGAACATTGTTTATGTTCGGAGCCGTTGAGCTTCATGCAGTAATTTGTGGAAATGCTATAAACCAACAAAAAGTCAATAAAAAAAGAGTACTGTTTCACGTGAAACATGAGTTTTTCCTCAAACAAACGTGAAACAATACTCTTTATTTTTTACCAGACTCACAGCATGCATCCGGACATTTCTCTTATCTAAGTGCCTGCTCCAGATACATGTGTGTTGTATTATCGATCAGCTTATGTGTCAGCTCTGCCATATGCTGTGTACTCTCCTGATTCTCAGAAGACAGCCATGTCTTGATCATTCCCACGCATCCATTCAGACAAAACGCATACGCATACTCAATATCACGGTTATCTTTCGGCAGACGAATTGACAAGCGATGCAGCACTGTATCTGCGATCAGTTTTTCTATACGATTCACAAAAGCCATATCTCCATTCTTTCCAAGAAGTGCGATACAAATATCCTTATTATGATCCAGGATCGTAAATATCTGCTCAATAAAAGGATACGAGCTCTCCTTATTGTTAAGAGGATCCAGAGGATAGTCTGCCACCAGATGCGTGATTTCCTCCATCAATTCAGCCTCAATGGATTCCAGCATCTGATAGATATCTGTATAGTGAAGATAAAATGTGGAGCGGTTGATATCAACTTCTTCCACCAGTTCCTTTACCGTAATCTCCTTAATGCTCTTCTTCTGCATAAGACGGGCAAGCCCCGCTCGCAACTGTGCCTTGGTCTTACGTACTCTTCTGTCAACTTTTTCCGCCATCTTAATTCCCCCTGCAATTCAAAAAAGCAAGCACGTTTCCTCCGCCTCAATCACCTGTTACTTACGATACTCTGCAACTGTTATACAATGCATAATGCATCCTTCAAACGAATAAAAGCATTCGCTTTCTCTACGCCGATCTGCATGATACCAGATATCTACTGTTGTTAAGAATTGACAAGATCAAAATTGTTAACGACGCCGACCTACACGATACCAGATATCTGCTGCATATTTGTGTTGAAACATAGGAATCCTGTCTGCATTTAATATTACCAACTGCACATAAATTCAAAGGAAATAACGTACTTTTTGTCTATTATGCAGTTTTTTATTTGTAATAGACACTTCCATCATTTCTGTCTATTAATATACATTCAGTAAAGATTTAATGGTTGTATCTGTGGTATGTGTTTAGTATAATACATCACGTAAAGAAAATCAACACTTTGTTTGATAATGGAATATAAAGCTATTAATAGATTTTAATATGATTAATAGATCTCGTCGCCATTACTGGAATAAAGTTTGATTAATCAACTATGTTTGATAATACAATTTAATAAGAAAGGGATAGGTAATATGATCAAAAACGAATGGAAAAGCTTACTTCGTAACAAGCTCATGCTTATCGTCGTAATCGCCATTATCGTAATCCCGATCATCTATGCAGGTCTGTTTCTGAAATCCATGTGGGATCCTTACGGAAACGTAGACAGCCTGCCAGTGGCCGTGGTAAACGAAGACAAACCTGTCGAGTATAATGGCAAGACCTTGAGCATAGGTAAGGACATGACGGATGAGCTGAAGGACAACGACTCAATGGCATTTAACATTGTAGACAGCAAGACAGCAGAGGACGGTCTGGCCAATGGAACCTATTACATGGTTATCAAAATTCCGGAAAATTTCTCCGCAAACGCAGCCACTGTAATGGACAACGATCCAAAGCAAATGGAGCTATCCTATGAGACAAACCCTGGAACCAACTATATCGCCTCCAAGCTCAGTGAAACAGCAATGCTGAAGCTTCGTGATAACATTGCTTCCAAGGTTACGGAAACCTATACAGAAACCGTTTTTGATTCTATCTCAGAAGCAGGTGACGGAATGCAGGAAGCTGCAGACGGATCCGGAAAGATCGAAGACGGACTGAATACAGCAGCTGATGGTAACAAAACAATTACCAAAAACCTTAAGAAGCTTTCCACCAGTACTCTTACTTTCGTAAGCGGTGCTGACAGTCTCACCGAAGGTCTTAAGACCTACACCGATGGTGTTGCAAAGGTTAACGATGGTGCAAAGAGCCTGGACGATGGTGCAGATCAGCTGAACAGCGGCGTTGCAACTCTCACAGAAAAGGTTCCTGAGCTGACAACCGGTGTGGATACTCTGGATAAAGGTGTTCAGCAATACACCGCTGGTGTGGATGAGCTTAATAAAAATTCTGATGCACTGAAATCCGGTGCAAGCAGCCTGGAATCCGGTGCAAACCAGCTGAACAGCGGCGTTGCAGCTCTGACAGAAAAGGTTCCTGAGCTGACAACCGGTGTAGATACTCTGGATGAAGGTGTTCAGCAGTACACCGCTGGTGTGGATGAGCTTAATAAAAATTCTGATACACTGAAATCCGGCGCAAGCAGCCTGGAATCCGGTGCAAATGCATTAAGTGCAGGTATTGATACTCTTTCCGACGGAGCAACACAGTATGTAGCTGGTGCTGACACTCTTGCAGATGGAACTACCACCTATGTGGCTGGTGCTGGCAAACTCGCAGCCGGTGCCAAAGAGCTTGTAAAACTTGAAGACGGACTCACAACAGTTTCCAATGGTATCTCTCAGCTGAATACCGGTGTTACCAAAGGAACCGATGACTCACAGTCACTGATATCCGGAACACAGCAGCTTGAAAACGGACTGAAAGCCCTGAACGATAAGGTTTCTGCTCTGAAAGAGGGAACAACACAGGAATCCATCAACAAGCTTGCAGCCGGCCTTACTTCCGCAAAGGATGGTATGGACACAGCCGCAGCTGGTATGAACAGTGCTGCAGCTGGTATGAACAATGCCGCAGACGGAATCAACAACGCAGCCGGATATATCACTCAGGCCGCAGGCATCACAAGTCAGACCAGCAGCAGTATCACAGACAGTCTGATCCCTGCTCTCCAGAATGCAGGCACACAGTTCTCACAGGTAGGTGATCAGGTCAGCAGCATCCTTACAGGATACGGACAGCAGACAACGGAAGCACTTACTGATGCAAATACCAAGATCGGTACTGCCGGACAGACAATGACCGATTTAGCAGCACAGCTTCAGGCGATTCAGGCAACCGCTTCTGAGGACGGAACCATTTCCGCAGCAGCTCTGAATGATGTGATCAACGCTTTAAACAGCGTAGCCGGTGGAATGACTGGCGTGGACGGTTCTTACATGAGCAGCTATTCTGATCAGGTTTCACAGCTTGCAGCTGGTGTATCCGGTCAGCTCTCTTCTACTCAGGAAAATCTGAATGCTGTTGCTTCCAAGCTTAACGAAGCAGCTTCCGGACTGACTCAGATCTCCGGAGGACTGACTCAGGGTGCCGGCACACTTTCTGAGGGTGCAACAACCATGACAGATGGTGCAAACCAGATGAGTGCAGGTGCAACAACCATGAGCGCAGGTGCAGAGCAGTTATCTGCAGCTACAAGTCAGCTTCCTACAAATCTGATCGCTCAGCTTTCTGCAGGTGTTACCCAGCTGTATCAGGGTGCACAGGCTGTAAACACAGGAACCAAGAACGTTTCCGCAGGACTTCAGTCTCTGGAAGACGGCACAGTCGAAGCCTTCCCGGCTGCAGCAGCAGGAATCAAGGCTCTGAACGATGGATTTGACCAACTGACATCTTATGATAAGCAGCTCAACGACGGTGCAAAGAATCTGAAAACAGCCGGCAAACAGATCGCTGACGCACTTCCGGATATCAAATCCGGTGCAGGTCAGCTGGCAGATGGTTCTAAGGCACTGACAGATGGAATCACAACTTACACCGATGGTATTGCAAAGCTTTCCGAAAACAGTGCTGCTCTTACAGACGGCACCAAGAAACTGGCAACAGGAGCCAATGCTCTTTCCAGCGGTGCTGCTACTCTTGCAGATGGAACAAAAGCATTAGCCGATGGTTCCGGAACACTGACAACCGGAATCACAACCTACACCGATGGTGTTGCTAAGCTTTCCGAAAACAGCTCCGCTCTTACAGACGGTACCAAAAAGCTCTCAACAGGAGCCAAGACCCTTTCCAGCGGTGCTACTACTCTTGCAAACGGAACTAAGACATTAGCAAACGGTACCTCAACACTTCTCAGCGGTACCGAGAAACTTGTAAGCAACAACAGCACACTTAACAATGGTGCAAAACAGCTTGCAGATGGCGCTGCCCAGATCCAGAGCGGTTCCTCTCAGCTGTATGATGGCTCCAAGAAGCTTGGAAGTGGTATGAAAGAACTGAAAGACGGTTCCAAGACACTGACCACAAGCCTCAGCGATGGAGCTACCACTGTAAAAGACAATTCAGCAAGTGATGAAACGATCAAAATGTTCGCAACTCCTGTTGTAAGCGATGAAACAAAACTTACCGATGTCCCGAATAACGGACACGCAATGGCACCTTACATGATGTCTGTAGGCCTCTGGGTCGGCGCACTGGCATTCTGCCTGATGTATCCTCTGGCTCAGTATAAGGGCAAACTGAAATCCGGTTTCGCATGGTGGGCAAGCAAAGCTTCCGTCCTTTATCCGGTAGCGATCCTTCAGGGAATCTGCCTGATCCTGCTGTTACGTGCATTTAACGGATTCACACCTGCAGAGATGGGCAAAACCGTACTCTTCGCCTGCCTGACATCAATGACCTTTACCTCTATCATGTACTTCTTCAACATTACTCTTGGTAAAGTAGGAAGCTTCCTGATGCTGGTATTCATGGTCGTTCAGCTTGCAGGATCTGCCGGAACTTATCCGGTTGAGGTTTCACCTTCATTCGTTGCAAAGATCCATGCATACGTTCCGTTTACTTATACGGTCGACGCATTCCGTGCAACGATCAGCGGTGGCCGAAGCATTACCACTTCCATTATTGTAATGGTTGCACTGTTAGTGATCTTCACGATCCTGACGATCCTTCAGTTCAATCACATGACCAAGAGAAAGAAAGCAGAAAAAGTTGTTCTCTTCGACTGGCTGGAAGAAAGAGGTCTTGCATAATACTTAGTTACTGACAGAAGCTCCCCCGAACCTTCTGTTAGATATAGAAAAATTAAAACTGTACAGTTGCTCAGATGAGCTTCTGTACAGTTTTTTTATGTTGTCTCCACCAATTCTCCACGCTACAATTATAGCAGTTATAGAAAATCAAGCTCGCCAGTACACCGTGCCTGACCTATGCAGCAGATTTCAGTTCAGAAACACTCCTGTCAGATTCAGAAGAAGCGGCAATATGACTTCTCAGATCTACTCACAAACCGGAGCTCTTTCTGACTGCAAGCCTGCGGTTTTCAATGGAAAAGCAACCTGGTATGCATCTAATCCACTGACCGCAAAAACAGACGGAATCATCACCTATGCTACACCATTTACCGTCTTCAGGGTAAAACCTGGAAAGCTATCGGCAATACAAAAAATACAACCTACGCCGATAAAAAGCCAGGCACCGCAACCAAATACCGTACCCGTGCATACCACATCACAAACGGTAAAAAAATATACGGACCTTATTCATCTGTAAGGACCGTAAAATAATAGCAACATAAAAACACCCCGGAAAATCCTGATCTGTGTGGTGTCTCCGAATATCTGATCATCAAGCGGATATTCGGAGATCACCTTATTGTTTACGGATCTCCGAGGTGTTTTTATTTATTTTCTTAATATTTTATTTTTCCGCCTCAGCTGTTGGTGTTGCTGTGGCTTCTGTCTCTGTTTCACCGTTTACCATGGTTTCATATGCATTGAACATTTCTTTTACTGTCATTTTGTTTACAAGAAATACCTTGTCCCCAACGACAGCTGCATAATAGTTTGTGTCATATGTGTAGAAGGTAACGGTTGTCTGGTTCTTGTCAGAGTCTGTGAATACAGCGGTCATCTCCGGGTCTGCAGCCGGTGTATAAGCGTCTGTCAGTCTCTTCTGTCCTGCCATGTTTATCAGCTTGTTGTAGAAGGTGGTAAAGGTTGTACTTTCTATTTCCTTACCATCCAGCTGATAGGTTGTTGTTTCTTTTTCGTTTCCGTCATCATCTGTGGATGTTTCACGTGAAACATTTACAGTACTTGTTGTTTCACCGTAAGTAACCTGGAGCTGATCCAGATTTTTTACAGACAGATAATTGACGATCAGTGACCAGAGATCTGACGGCGTCTTGTCAATAACTGCACTCAGTGTATCCGTTGACATTGTATAGATCTGTTTGTTATCTACCGTTACATATCTGCTGCCATCTCCTGCCTCATCGCCAACGTAAATGACAAGCTGTTTATCCACTGTGGTTGTCTTGCTGTCTGCATCTTCTGAGCTGCTATCCGTGTCAGCGCTGGCGCCGCTCTCAGAATCACTCTCAGAGGCCGTAGAATCGTTTTCTCCGGATTCTGTACTGTCTGTGCTGTTATTCTTCACCTTTTCCTGATAATCCACTGTAATCGTCGCATAGGGCTTATCAAGGCCATACTGGGAAAGATCCTCTGCATTGTAGTTTACAAACTGGTCAAATGCAAAGTTTCCAAGTCCGGAGGTTACATTTCCTGCTGCCGTTGTATCGGCAGACTCTTTATCGCTGTTTCCGTCACCGGAAACATCCCAGGTAGCTCCGTCGGAATTTTCTTCCAGGACATAGGAATCTTTATTCTCACTGACCTGGACCTTTTTCACTGTGGAAGAATCAATTGTCGGGAAATCTTCTCCCTGTGCATAATCGTAAAGGGAATTCATAAACGGAGACACTGTATCTGCTGCCACTACATATACCGTGCTGTCATCATCATCCTTGGAAATGTAATACTGATTCGTAGACGTATTCTCATCTCCGATGTTGAGCTTCGTTGTCCCATCAGCGGTATCAACGGTTACTGTGTTAGATGGAGAATCCAGTCCGTATTCCGTAAGATCCTCCACATCCTCCAGGACTCTGTCCGCTTCCACCTTTTTGATGGCGGAAGCTGCGGAATCCAGAGTTGTCTGATTTACAGGAAAAGCAGTCTCATCCTTTTTCACCCAGGAATCATCTTTTTTCTCAAAGGTCACTTCCTTCTTGTCTACGATAAATTCCAGGGATTTAATGTCATCCGTTTTCACGGAAAACACTTCTGTTTTGCTTTCCTCTTCGCTGCTCTCTGTCTTTTCTTCTTTGGATACGTAGGTGTTCAGTCCCACATAAACGCCGCCGAGAACTGCCAGAACAACAACTGCTGAAACAAGTTTGGTCGATTTTTTCATTATGCTTTTCTCCTCTTAAGCCAGATCAGGAATCCTGCAACAAGGAATACTCCCGGGATCAGACCAATGGTACAGATCTTCCAGAAGGCTGCATCATAATCGGTTACTGTCAGGCTTGTGGACTCAAGGCTCTTGGATGGAATAGAAACGGAATTACTGTCGTCTGTGCTGGTCATCCAGTTTAAGGACTCCAGAAGGAGCTTTTCATTTCCGCCGGATACCATCTGGTTTATCTGGCTCTCCATCAGATTTGCTGTGGAGTAGTAAACGATCTGTGTTTCCTTATCATCATCCAGTTTCTCAGTGATAGCAACACCAAGATCAAACGGTCCGTCTACATCTCCGTCTTCCTTTTCGATATTGCTGCTCTGCATATTTGTTTTGGAGTAAGCCTTGTCAGAGGTTGTCAGGATACTGTCGATGGTTACGGTATCTCTTACATCATCTGTTTTCTGAATGCCCTGTGCATACGGTGCCAGTACGTAGGAGCCTGCAGAAGCTGTCTCAGAGCTTGCATCTGTGCTGTTGACTGTTGGTACAAGATAATATGGCATCTGCATTCCATAATGCTGATTATCACCCTCAAATACAATTCCCTCTGCACACTTTACACCATAGTTTTCAAGAACCGCATCAAAGTTCGGCAGATCATCCTGTGTATAATCCGAGAAGATCATAGCTTTTCCGCCTGCCTCCAGATAATCCAGGAGCTCTGTTTTTTCTTCCTCGGAAATATCGCTGGTCGGAGATACGATCATCAGGCAGTCTGCATCATCCGGAACCTTTCCCTCTGTGAGAAGGTTCAGCTCCTTGATATCAATGTTTGCTTTCTGGATATCTTCTTTAAAGCTGGAATCCAGATCTTTTTCTCCGTGTCCGGATAAGGTGTACATGATCGGAAGATCCTCGGATGTCACATAGCCGATCGCACTTGTGATCTGTCCTTCTCCATCAAATCCGGTAGTAGTCTGCTGCCAGGTATTATAGTCTACCGAAGAGGAATACATATCGTTGTAATTGATAACCTTGTTTCTGTCGCCGCAGACTACGATCAGGCTGTTTGATGCAAGATCATCGGTTGTATATTCCGATGCAAATTTCGGATTTACAACCGGGTCTTTTACCTCAACTTTAATATGCTTGGACTCATCTTTATAACGTGAAAGCAGATTGGAGATCGTGTCGTCCTCAGAACCGCTTGCCGCGATCTGATAAATGGTAACATCCTTATCCAGTGCCTTCAGTACCTTCTTTGTTTCATCACCGATGGTGTAAAGCTTGGATGAGCTTACATCCAGCTGTGAATATTTGGATGGGATCGCACCGACGATCATATTGATCACAACCACGATCACGATAAAGACTGCTGCCATAGCCATGCTGTAGGAACCATTTTTGATATGTTTTTTGCTGATGGTGCCTACCAGCTTTTTCGGATCCGGTTTATGTTTCTTTTTGCCGGAGTCCTGTGCGGTCTCCGGTACGGCTGCCTCGCCTTTATTTTTCTTAAATTTCTCACTGAATTTCATTTCCATTCACCCCCTAGTTCCAGCGTCTCTTCTGAATGGACTGCATGGTAAGGAACAGGCAGATCGCAATAACAGAAATAAAATAAACGATTCCTGTCACGTCAAACACGCCTTTTGTAAAATTATCATAATGTCCGCTCAGGTTAAATACGTTCAGTACCTTCTGGATACCACCCTGGAAAATACTGGATTTTACAACGTATACGATCACAAGGGCAATCTCTCCCACAGCTCCGATCACTACAGAGATCAGGACATTTTTGATCATAGTATAAATGATGATCGCGATCGCCACGATCAGAAGTCCGAATGCCACTGCAGTTGACATGGAGGTCTGTGAAAAGAATGAGGAAATTCCGTTCATCATATAGAAGGCGAACAGGAATACAAACGTAAGTACTGCTGCAATTACCTGGCTTTCTGTAAGCGCTGACATAAATACACCGATCGCCAGATTCGCGCATCCCAGAAGGAAAAATCCCAGGATTCCGGTGTATGCGGAAGCATAGGAAATCGTTCCGAACTTACTCATGATCAGAGGATAAACGCACATGATCACGACCGGAATGGCAAACACAGCTACCAGTGCAAGATATTTTCCAAATACGATATCCCATACAGATACCGGTGCGGTCAGAAGAAGCTGATCCGTTTTCTGCTTGCGCTCTTCTGCAAGTACGCGCATGGAAAGGATCGGCACACCGATCAGGAACACAAAGGTCAGTGCACTTAAGGTAGTTTCAAATTTTGAATAGCCGCCTGAAAGCTGATATGCGGAAAAATAAATTCCGGTCAGCACCAGGACAAAAAATATGAAGAGATATCCAACCATGGAGGTCAGATAGCTTTTCAGTTCTCTTTTAAAAATCGCTGTCATGACTGATCCCCCTCTTTCTCATCAGAAGCCTTCTCTGGTTCCCCGTTTTTTTCTTCCTGAGTTTTTTCTTCTTCCGATGATCTGTCTTCTACCGGTTTCCACTGTGAGCTTTCCGGTTTTCCGGCGGATTTTTTCTCTCCTTCGGTAAGCTCAAGGAATACATCCTCAAGGGAAACTCTCTTAACCTGCATCTCGTAGATTGGACAGTTCGCTTTTGCCATAGCGTAGAAGACTTTTTCACGGATGTCCACATTTTCCTGAATGGAAAGTTTTGTTTTCCACAATTTTTCATCGCTGTCATAGGACATTTCCACTCCGGTTACGCCTTCGATCGTTTCCAGAGCTTTTCGAATCGTGTCTTTCTCGCCTTTTACCTTCATAAGGAGGCTGTTGGAGCCTGCTGCCAGACGTTCCAGATTATCCGGTGTATCGCTGGCTACCAGCTTTCCATGGGAAATGATCAGAACATAATCACACACTGCTCTTACCTCGGAAAGGATATGGGAGCTTAGGATAACCGTGTGCTTCTGCTTCAGGCCTTTGATCAGGTCACGGATCTCGATGATCTGCTTCGGGTCAAGTCCTACTGTCGGCTCATCCAGGATGATCACTTCAGGATATCCTAGGATTGCCTGTGCAAGACCCACTCTCTGGCGATAACCTTTGGAAAGGTTTTTGATCAGACGGTCTTTCATGTCTGTGATCTTTACCATATCCATGACTTCTTTTATCTGCTTGTCTTTTTGGTTTCTTGGGATTTTTTTCAGATCAGCCGCAAATTTCATGTACTCAAGAACAGTCATGTCAAAATAGAGCGGCGGCATTTCCGGCAGATAGCCGATACATTTCTTGGCTGCCTCCGGTTCCTCCAGAATATCATGACCATCGATCATCACTTTTCCTTCTGTGGAAGCAATGTATCCTGTGATCATGTTCATAGTTGTTGATTTTCCTGCACCGTTGGGGCCCAGGAATCCGTAAATTTTCCCCTTTTCGATCTGAAAGGAAAGATGGTCAACTGCAGTATGATCACCATACTTTTTGACCAGATTACTTACTTCGATCACTTTACTCTCCTCCTTTTATTCTCAGGGAAATACTTTTTTTAATTATCGATTTCCCATTTTATAAGATGCCAGAGGCAAAAGGTCCTGAAACTGAAGCCCTTGACTCTGGCGTCTTTTCAATACCAATAGAAAATGCCCCTGGATGAAACAGAGAATGGGGGAAATCCAGGGGCATCTCTATCGGATTATAGTGTAAAAGTAATTTGTGATAAAAGTAGGATAAATTTGTGATAATTTTGTGAAACTCCCGGACAAAAAAATCTCCTGTCGGACAGATTTTGACTTTGTTCGACAGGAGGTAACTTATGCCAGTGGCTCTCTGAGCGGTGTTCCGGCTTTTCTCGGATATTTGCCTGGGGTGTTCTTTACCTTCTCGATAATGACCAGGGAGCGGCCAATCTCAGATCCCGGAAGGTCAAAGTACTGAATATCCCTGATCTTTCCACCAAGGATCTTTACTGCTTTCTCTGCTGCTTCTGCTTCTTCCTTTACAGAACCGGATTTATAGGAGACAAAAAGCCCTCCGACTTTTACATACGGGAGACAGTATTCAGACAGGGTTGCAAGTCCGGATACTGCTCTGGATACGCAGAGATCATATTTTTCTCTGTAGGCTTTGTTTTTTGCATATTCTTCAGCTCTTCCGTGAATGGCGGAAATCCCCTCCAGGCCCAGGAGCGCAAAGGTTTCTTCCAGGAATTTTACTCTTTTATTGAGGGAGTCCAGAAGGCAGGCTTCCACCTCCGGGAAGGCGATCTTCAGGGGAACACCCGGGAATCCGGCGCCAGTTCCGATGTCCATAACGGTTTTTATCTTACCCATATCTACAGCCTTGACGCAGCAGAGGCTGTCCAGGAAATGTTTCACGAGAACCTCGTCAAATTCTGTGATACCGGTGAGGTTCATGACTTTGTTTTTTTCTACAAGATATTCGTAGAACCGGATAAACTGGTTTTTCTGCGTGTCACTGAGTGTGATTCCAAGCTCCTCGCAGCCTTTTTCCAGGATTTCTAAATTGTACATGCAGCTTCCTCTCTTATTTTCTGTGTTTTATTGTTATTCGTTGTATTATCCGTGTTTATGTCCGGATCTGCTTTCCAGATATACAAGAAGCACGGAAATGTCAGCCGGGGATACACCGGAGATACGGGACGCCTGGCCGATGGACACCGGTCTGTAGGCTTCCAGCTTCTGGCGTGCCTCAATGCGGAGGCTTCCTACATCTTCGTAATCAATGTCTTCCGGAAGCTTTTTCTGCTCCAGTTTCTTAAACTGCTCTACCTGCTTCATCTGGCGGCGGATGTAACCGTCATATTTGATGTTGATCTCTACCTGCTCACATACATCTTCCGGAAGCTCCGGTCTTTCTTTATCGATGGGTGCAAGCACCTTATAGTTAAGCTCCGGCCGACGGATCAGCTCTGCAATGGTGGTTCCGGATTTCAGAAGGGTACTGTTCAGAGATTCCAGAAGGCTCTGTACCTCTGCAGAACCACCTACGGTTGCATGTTCCACTCTCTCGATCTCTTCCTGGATCCGGCGCTCTTTTTCCTGTAATTTATGGTATGTCTCATCATCGATCAGGCCGACCTCCCAGCCTTTTTTGCGAAGACGAAGATCTGCGTTGTCCTGGCGGAGCAGCAGACGGTACTCAGCACGGCTTGTCATCATTCGGTACGGCTCATGGTTCTCCTTTGTTACCAGATCATCGATGAGAACGCCAATATATGCCTCTGAGCGGTCCAAAATCAGCTGTTCCCGGCCTTTTACCTCCATAGCTGCATTAATTCCCGCTATGAGGCCCTGAGCGGCTGCTTCCTCATATCCGGAGCTTCCGTTAAACTGTCCGCCGCTGAAAAGGCCTTTGATCTTTTTGAATTCCAGTGTGGGATAGAGCTGGCGCGGATTGATGCAGTCATACTCAATAGCGTAAGCATTTTTTACAATCCTAGCGTTCTCCAGACCCGGTACGGAATGGTACATCTCGTACTGAACATCCTCCGGCAGAGAGCTGGACATTCCGCCGATGTACATTTCATTTGTGTAAAGACCTTCCGGTTCGATAAATACCTGATGGCGTTTTTTGTCTGCAAAACGAACTACTTTATCCTCAATGGACGGACAGTAACGTGGTCCGGTTCCTTCGATCATTCCGGAATAAAGGGGGGATCTGTCCAGATTTGCACGGATGATCTCGTGTGTTTTTTCGTTTGTATAGGTCAGCCAGCAGGATTTCTGCTCGATCTGTACCGATTCCGGGTCTGTGGAAAAAGAGAACGGTACGACTCTTTCATCTCCGAACTGCTCTTCCATCTTAGAATAATCAATGGTGTTTCCGGCGATTCTGGCCGGAGTTCCTGTTTTGAAGCGGAACATTTCGATCCCCAGCTTTTTCAGGGAATCCGTAAGGTAATTGGCTGCCTGAAGGCCGTTCGGTCCTGTATAGTTGCTGACGTCGCCGTAAATGCAGCGGGCCTTGAGGTAGGTTCCTGTACAGAGGACTACAGCTTTTGCGTGGTAGGTGGCTCCTGAGAAGGTTTTTACACCGGTGATATGCCCGTCTTCTACCAGAAGCTCGGTCACTTCACCCTGGCGGATGGTTAAGTTCTCTGTATTTTCCAGTGTCTTTCTCATTTCTGTGCTGTAGGCCTGTTTATCGGCCTGTGCACGAAGGGAATGAACTGCAGGGCCTTTGGACTGGTTGAGCATTTTGGACTGGATAAAGGTTTTGTCTATGTTTTTACCCATTTCCCCACCGAGAGCATCCAGCTCACGGACGAGATGGCCTTTGGAGCTGCCGCCTACATTGGGGTTGCAGGGCATAAGGGCAATGCTGTCTACGCTGACTGTGAACATGACTGTGTTGAGCCCTAAGCGGGCGCATGCCAGTGATGCTTCGCAGCCTGCGTGGCCGGCGCCTACTACTATGATGTCGAAAAACTGTTCCAGATTTTTCATGCTTTTTCTCCTTTATTTTTTCTCTTATTTTTTCTCTTATTCTTTTTCTTTATTTTTCTTTGTGATTTTCTTTTTCTTTGTTTATTGTGTGGTTGGTTTTTGGTTTTATTTTTACTTTCTTGCTTGGCAGAAGGCCTGGTTTTTTTGCTTTGGGAAGCTGTGGAAAACCGCAAAGGGGCCGTAAAGCCACGGCCCCTCTGCACACCCCTCGGGCTTTTTTTTAGGAGTTCTTGGGTTGTAGTGTGTGATACGGTGTTGACTTTTGTCTGTATGCTTCGGTATTGGATGTGAAACGTTGTGCCGAGGGGGGTTGCAGTGGAACTGTAATGAGGTTCTCGACGTGCGATGCACGTCTGCGGGGTTATTCCTGCTTCCGTCTGCCATATTTCGGCTCAGTGTTGAATTGCCAGTACAGAAGCATACAGGTACAAGTTAGCATCTTTCAGCATTCCACAATCGCCGCACTATATAAAAAAGGCCCAGGGGTGTGCAGAGGGGCGCGGCCTTGTGCCCCTTTGCGGTTTTCTCACATTCCAATGTGATCTACCCTCTGCGGGCTTCCACAGTCTATGTGCCATACAGCAGGGAGCCGCAATCTATGCGACCATTCGGCCGGGGCCTCCGCAGCCCATGCGGTTATTATTTCCCCATACAAAATTTAGAAAATATCTCATTAACAAGGTCTTCCCCAAGTGATTCTCCCAGAATCCGTCCCAGACTTTCGTATGCATCTGTCAGGTCTATGGAATAAAAATCCTCCGGCATTCCGCTTTCTATGCTATTTTCTACCAGAGAAAGACTTTCCCGTGCTTTTAAAAGCTCCTGCCTGTGGCGTTCATTGGTGATGTAGACTTCATCATTGAAGTCAATCTCCCCACTGAAGAACATTTCCCGGATTTTTTCTTCCAGGTCTGTGATCCCGGTTTCTTCTTTTGCGGAGATTGGGATCACCGGCTGGTTTATTCTGCTCTTTAAATCCTCTATATCTATAGCAGATTCAAGATCTGTCTTGCTGTAGAGGACAATTGTCTTTTTCTCTTGCAAAATTTTTATGATTTCTTCGTCGTTTTCATCTAACGGTACGGAGGAATCTACGACATAGAGGATCAGATCTGCGTCTGCTGCCATTTCTTTGGCTTTGGATACGCCGATTTTCTCTACGATATCTTCTGTCTGGCGGATTCCGGCTGTGTCAGCGATCTTTAATGTGATCCCATGCAGGTTGATATACTCTTCCAGTACGTCTCTGGTGGTTCCTGCGATATCGGTCACGATGGCTCTGTCCTCTCCCAGAAGCAGGTTCAGCAGAGAAGATTTCCCTGCATTCGGCTTACCCAAGATCACGGTCCGGATACCTTCCTGTATGATCTTTCCGTCTCCGGCTGTTTTTAACAGGTTCTGTATTTTTTCTTTTTCTTCTGCTACGATCTGTTCTAATTCTTCCGAATATCCTGTCAGATCATAGTGCTCCGGATCGTCTAATGCCGATTCAATGTACGCTATATGGTACAGTAATTTTTCTCTGATCTGCTGTACGGTTTTTCGGACTGAACCTTTTAATTGTCCTACAGAATTCTTTAATGAGTACTCATTTTTGGACTGTATCACGTCCATAACGGCCTCCGCCTGGGAAAGATCGATCCTTCCATTGAGGAATGCACGCTTGGTAAATTCTCCCGGCTCGGCAATAATGGCTCCGTTTTTCAACACAGTTTCCAGTACCTTTTTCATGGCTAAAACGCCGCCGTGGCAGTCGATTTCTATGGTATCTTCTCCTGTGTATGTCCGTGGTCCGCGCATGGCCATGACCAGCACTTCGTCTACCATTTCTTCGTTATCATAAATATATCCATAATGGATGGTGTGGCTTGGGACGTTTTTCAGAGATTTTTTTCCACCCTTGGAACGGTATACTCCGGATGCGATCTCAAAAGCCTCCGGGCCACTGATCCTGACGATCCCGATTCCCGATGCGCTCATGGCTGTGGAAATCGCAGCAATCGTTGTCTCTTCCATTTTTCACTCTCCTTTGTCAAACGGATAAAAGCATTCGGATAAAAGCATCCGGTTAAACGCAAAAATGTTACTCCGGAAAAGCTTTTTACACGCAAAAAACACGTGTTATTCACGCTTTCACCTAGAATAACATCTTCTGTCAGTTTCCATATTTATAATGCTAGAGCGTGTTTGAAAAAGGCTTTCTGCAAGATGTGCGTCACAATTTGTGGGAGATTTTGTCCGGATGAAGGCGCCGTAGCGGGCTACGGCAACTGAATTCGGGCAAAATATACCGCAAAGTGGGGCGTGCAGATTGCGGGAATGATTTTTCAAATACGCTCTAATCTCTGCATTCCGGATGTCCGCTGCAGAAATATCTTTTGTTATTTGCTCTTCAATGATTATAAAGAATTGTTACGGAGATTGCAATGATAATTTTCAGTTCCATACAAAAAAGCCGTACCCACGGAGCTTACGCTCCGGGATACGGCTTATAGCTTTACCGGTGGATCATCAATTATTGCGTTTCAGTTTTACTACTACATGTCTGTAAGGTTCTTCTCCCTCACTGACTGTCTCTACATAGCGGTTGCCCTGCAGAGATGCATGGATGATCCTTCTTTCGTACGGATTCATCGGTTCCAGAACTACCGGTTTTCTGGTTTTCTTTACCTTGAAGGCGATTCCTCTTGCAAGGTTCTCCAGAGTTTCCTTACGACGGCGTCTGTAGTCCTCGGTATCGAGTTTTACACGAATGTAGGTAGACTCGCCTTTGTTTACCACAAGGCTTGTCAGATACTGAAGAGAATCCAGTGTCTGGCCTCTTTTTCCGATGAGGATACCCATATCCTCACCTTCAAAATCCACATCCAGAGAGCCGTCTGCAGTGTTGTATTTCGATGTGATCTCCACTTCTCCAAGATCCATGGAGCCGAATACGTCACGAAGAAATACGACTGCTCTCTCCTCAACCTCTCTGATCTTCTCCGGATCGCTGAGGATCTCTATCGGTCTGCCCTGCTTCGGAGCTCTCTCACGTGTTTCCTTCGGCTGACGCTCCTTTGGAGCTCTTGGCTGTTTCTCACGTGCAGGCTTTGCTTTGCCCTGGAAATCCCTTGCAGGTCTTTCCTTTGGTGCTGCTGCCTTTGCAGGTGCTTCTTCGGATGCCTTCTCCACCTGTACAGCTTCTTTCTTCACCGGCTTCTTCTCCTCTGCAGGAGCTGCTTTCGGTGCAGATTCTTTCTTTACATCCGGAGTAAAAGGCTTTTCTAATTTCTTCTCTTCTTTGATAGCGTCCAGTTTCACGGACTCTACCAGTTCATCGATCTCCTGCATATCAGAAACTGGCTCGATTCTGCGAACTTTGATCACGGCAGGTTTGCTGCCGATTCCGAAGAATCCGGAGCTGCCTTCACTGATAACCTGAATATCAAGCTGGTCACTGGAAGTTCCAAGCTCAAGACACGCTTTTGTGATAGCTTCATTCTTTGTTTTTGCTGAAAACTGAATGTAATCCTCCATTACGAACCCCTCCGTTCCTGATTATTTCTTCCTATTTCTCTCATCAAAGTCTCTTACGAGATTTGCTTTAGCTGTGATGCTGCCCGGTTTTGCACTTCTTGCCTTCTCATAAGCAGTATCAACCTTCTGTGCTCTGTCTGAAGCACCATTGTTTCCGCTGTTGCCCTTATTGATCACAGGTTTATTGATATTCTTGGCGGACTGATGAGCCTGATTGGTGATCTTCTGCGGCGGAAGTCCTTCCTTCGCACGCTTCGCTTCGATCTTCTTCATATTCTCATTAACCAGATCATCAATGTTCATCTTATCAAGATGACGATTGATCGCAAACTGCTGGGCACTTCGAACGACAGCACTGGCGATCCAGTAGATACCAAGACCAACCGGGAATGTAAAACAGAAGAATGCAGACATCAGAGGCATGACCATGTTCATGGTTTTCATGGAGTTTGCCATTGCGCTGGCCTGATCATTTCCGTCTGCCGGCTGTGTTGCAGCCTGTGGCATAAGCTTCAGGTTCAGCATCTGAGTTGCCCACGCAAGAACCGGGATCAGAAGTGCTACGATCGCAAGTAACAGAGAACCATGATTTTTGAAGAATTCCATGATATAGTACAGCGGCTGGTCTGCGATATTCAGTCCACAGAAGCCCTGCATCTTGGAAATATTGCCGGATGCTTTTGTGATCGCATCAGAAAATCCTGAAAACTGATTCATCTGTGCCAGCTCTTTCCACTGGGAAGGAGAAAGTGCATACAGAAAATCAACAATCGAGTTACTTGTAGCATTTCCGGCACTGTCCATAACGAGACGCACTCGTGTCATGGAATGGTCTGTGATAAACTGCTGCAGGATATCTGTGTATCCGTTTACAGCTAGCAGGTTGTCAACTACACCAGTAAAAATGTTCTTTACACTTCCAACGTAAGCAGGAATCCGGTAGATAACCTGATACAGAGCAAACAGAATAGGCATCTGAATGGCTAACTGTACACAGCTACCGGTTGGAGAAACACCATATTTCTGATAAACAGCCTGGGTTTCTTCGTTCATTTTCATCATGGAAGCCTGATCCTTTTTACCCTGATATTTCTTCTGGATCTTCTGGATCTCAGGCTGCATGATCGCGCTTAACTTGGAGAATTTCTGCTGCTTGATCTGCAGCGGTGTCATAAAGGCAAAGATAAGAATACTGAAGATAATGATACAAAGACCAATGTTCTGGATTCCGAACAGGCCGTCAAGCATCTTATATATGCCATCCATGATCCATCCCATCACAGACGCGATCTGTCCGATAATAGGAGTTCCGGTTTTTGTTGCTAAAAACAGTTCCAAATTCATTTCCTCCTAGACTTCTTATTCAATTGTAAAAGTCCGGTAACTATTCATTCGTCCACTAACTGCGGAGGTACTGAACAGTTACAAATTCCGATAACTGCTCTGCCCGGGAAAAGGCTGAACAGTCACAAAATAATTCATGGCACAGGGTCATAGCCTCCATGGGAAAAAGGATTGCATCGCAATATCCTCCATGCCGCAAGAAGACTGCCCTTAAATGCGCCATATTTTTCGATTGCTTCCAAACCATATTGAGAACATGTGGGAATATAAGGACATTTCGTTCTCTTCATCGGCGATATATATTTTTGATAGAGCCTTATCATCTTAATCAGAAATTTCTTTATCATGTTCATTCCCTGTTATATGATGCTTTCTTGCAAGATGCAGAAAAGCACTCTCGATCTCGTGAAAGCTCTTGCCCTTGGCTGCGGCTCTCGCTACTACTACAATATCAAGGTTACTGTCAAAATCTGTTTCGTTGAGACGATAGCTTTCTCTGATCAATCTGGTGAGTCTGTGGCGAACCACACTGTTCCCTACTTTTTTGCTTACTGATATTCCCAGACGATTCTTCATGTGCTGATTCTTCAGCACGTACATCACCAGAAGCCGATTTGCGTACGATGTTCCGTTCTGATATACAACTTTAAAATCTTGATTTTTCTTTAAGGACTCTGATCTGATCAAACGAATCCTCCTTAATTAGATTCCGCCTGCGCGGATATTTCTCCGGATAGAAGAAAAGACCACATAAATGCGGTCTTGCAGCTTATGCTGATAACTGTTTTCTTCCTTTTAATCTTCTTGCAGCTAATACTTTACGTCCGCCCTTTGTGCTCATGCGAGCTCTGAAGCCGTGAACTTTAGCTCTGGATCTCTTTTTTGGCTGAAATGTCATCTTCATAGGTAAAGCACCTCCTTTATCTATTTTTAATTGTTATGAAATAACTTATCATTCAGAACATCGTTTCAATTATATAAATAAACCTCCTTTTCGTCAAGTAAAAATTGCAAAAAACCCGATAAAATCAAGGGTTCTATAAAATACCCCCACCTTACGGTATTTATTTTTTTCTCTTATGTGGAAAGCGCTTATGGTTTACGTAACATTATCCACATTTTGTGGATAACTTGTGGATAACTTGTGGATTGACCGGAAATCTATCCACTTTTTCGGAGGGTTTGTTCACATCGTTTTTAAAAAAACCCTTTATTTGCGGTATTTTTAAGGTGGATTTTTTTATACACATAATTCTTCCACATTTTCCACCAATTCTCGACTTATGGAAACCTCCAGGACTCTTATCCACAATAATCCACCCTAATCCACAGTAATTTCCCCACATTATCCACATTCTTTTCCCCAAAATCTCAAGGATTTTCCATTGCGAAAACCCCATTTTCATTGTAATATATAAAAGGATATCTATCTCCAGTCGCAGACTGGGGTTATTATAATACTCATGGGAGGAAAAAATGGACGCTGTTATTGAAAAATGGGAGGAGATCCTACAAACTGTCAAATCTGAATATGAGGTGACTGATGTCCCTTTTAATACCTGGCTCAAGCCGCTGAAAGTTTATGAGGTTGACGGAAAGCTGATAACAGTGGTTGTTCCCTCTGAACAGGCAGCGATCGGAGTCAATTACATCAGTAAACGCTACAAAATACCCCTCCAGGTTACTATCTGTGTGCTGACAGGCATGGAAGAATGCGAGGTTCGCTTCGTTCTGGAAAAAGATCTCCCCAAAAAAACAGAAAAAAACACTTCTTATGATAAACAGGTTCAGGATACACGTTACGAAGAGGCGCATTTAAATCCAAAATACACCTTCGACACCTTCGTTGTAGGAAGTAATAACAAATTCGCCCAGGCCGCAGCTCTTGCAGTTGCCGAATCACCGGGAGATACCTACAATCCACTGTTTATCTATGGCGGAGCCGGTCTTGGTAAGACGCATCTTATGCATTCCATCGCTCATTTCATTCTGGAACACGACGAAAACAGCCGTGTTTTGTATGTAACCAGTGAGGAATTTACCAACGAGCTGATCGAAACCATCCGAAACGGAAATAACACGGCAATGAGCAAATTCCGTGAAAAATACAGAAATATCGACGTTCTTCTTGTCGATGATATTCAGTTTATTATAGGAAAAGAATCCACACAGGAGGAATTTTTCCATACATTTAACAGTCTTCACAGTGCCAAAAAGCAGATCATCATATCCTCTGATAAACCACCGAAGGATATGGAAATCCTGGAAGAGCGCTTCCGTTCCCGGTTCGAGTGGGGTCTGATCGCAGATATCACGCTGCCTGATTACGAAACCCGAATGGCGATCCTTCATAAAAATGAAGAAATGAACGGCTACAACATCAGTGAAGATGTTATCAAATATATCGCTACCAATATCAAATCCAATATCCGTGAGCTGGAAGGTGCCTTCAACAAGGTCATGGCCGGAGCCAAGCTTGAGAAAAAGGAAGTAACTCTGGAGCTGGCAGAGCAGGCACTAAAGGATATTATTTCTCCGGATGAGAAAAAAGTGATCACACCGGAATACATCATCTCCGTTGTTGCAGAGCATTACGGAGTCACACCTGCGGACTTAAGCGGAAACAAACGAAACTCCAAGATCGTCATGCCCCGCCAGGTTTCCATGTATCTCTGCCGTGAGATCATATCCACACCTTTGAAAAATATCGGAAAAGCGCTCGGAAACCGTGACCATACCACCGTTATGCACGGTATCGAAAAGATCGAAAACGAATTGCAGAACGACGATAACTTAAAAAATACCATTGATATATTGAAAAAGAAGATTAATCCACAAGGTTAGGGAAGTTTTCCACATTACTGGTGTATAACGTGTTGATTGTATGTGGAGAGATGTGTACAACTTTTTTGCCAAAACGCGGCGGTAATTTTATCCCCGGGTTATTCACATGCGAAAATACCACTTTTACACAAAGTTATCCCAACGGAAAACCCCTGAAAACATCAGGCCTGCGGGAGTTTTTCACAAAATCTGGCCCCCTACGGCGGTTACTGCGGATTTTTTCTATAAATATATTTATAAAAACCACAAATTGTTCAGAAAGGGAGTTATACACACTATGAAAATCATCTGCTCCAAATCAAGTCTGTTAAAAAGTGTAAGTATCGCACTCAAAGCAGTTCCATCAAAAACCACAATGCCAATCCTGGAATGTATTCTCATGGATGCAACCACAAACCAGATCAAATTTACCACCAATGATATGGAGCTGGGAATTGAAACCATCGTTGAGGGTACTATTGAAGAAAAAGGTAAAGTTGCTCTTGATGCAAAAATCTTCTATGAAATCATCAGACGACTTCCGGATAATGATGTTACCATTAAGACCGATGATAAATATGCAGCAACCATTACCTGTGAAAAAGCAAAATTCAATATCCCTGGAAAATCAGGAGAAGATTTTGCTTATTTACCGATGATCGAGAAGGATGAACCGCTGACGATCTCTCAGTACACACTGAAAGAAATGATCCGCCAGACTATTTTTTCGATTGCTGTAAATGAAAACAATAAGCTTATGACCGGTGAACTTTTTGAGATCAAAAATAACTGTCTGAAGGTAGTTTCTCTGGACGGACATCGTATCTCTATCCGAAAAATGCCCCTTAAGAAAGATTATTCTGACCGTAAGGTGGTAGTTCCGGGCAAAACTTTAAGCGAGGTCAGCAAGATCCTTTCCGGAGAAGTGGATGATCAGGTCAGCATTTACTTTACAAAAAACCATATTTTATTTGAATTTGATCAGACTATGGTAGTTTCCAGACTGATCGAGGGAGAATATTTCAGAATTGACCAGATGCTTTCCAGTGATTATGAGACAAAACTGAAGATCAACAAAAAAGAGTTCCTGGATTGTATCGACCGTGCCACACTTCTGGTACGTGAGGTTGATAAAAAACCGATCATCATCAACATCACAGACGATGATATGGAGCTGCGCATTGATTCTGCAATGGGTTCCATGAATGAAGAGATCGATATTGAAAAAGAGGGTAAGGATATCATGATCGGCTTCAACCCGAAATTCCTGATCGATGCGCTTCGTGTTATTGATGATGAAACCGTGACGATCTATCTTGTAAATCCGAAGGCCCCGTGCTTTATCCGTGACGATGAGGAGAACTATACTTACCTGATCCTTCCTGTAAACATCAACCAGAATCAGGCCAGATAAAACCTGGGAAATATAAGGAATAAGGGACAAGAGATGTACGCAGCAGCTTCGGGAATGTGAGTGTACGTGTGAGACGCACATGCTTGAAGCTGTGAACAGAATTGAGCTCGGCAGTCAGGATATGTAAGTGTCCGTAGGGCACGTACAGCCTGACGGCAGATATCAGGATTGATATAAACGGATACACTAAAAATGTGTGACCGTTTTTGACCGATTGTGCATGGGGATGCGATCGTGTTCTGAGAATTGTTTCATGCGTAAACTGCTGGAAGGGGGTATTTAAAATACCACCTTCCGGTGAAATTTGTATTTTGGGGGATTTTAAATACCGCCAGGAGATCAGAAAAGCTCGACCTGACAGAGAAAATACCCCGGAGATAAGAGGAGAAAAAATTGGAGATCAGAATTAAAGACGAATTTATCAAGCTTGGTCAGGCGCTGAAGCTGGCCGGTGTTGTGGAGGACGGCGTTGAGGCGAAATATGCCATCAATGATGGTCTGGTATTGGTGAACGGTGAGGTGGAGAACCGCCGTGGCCGCAAGATCCATCCTGGAGATACCATTTCCTACGATGGAAAAGATATTTATGTGATCGGGTGAAGGAATGTACATTGAATCCATCAGACTGAATAATTTCAGGAATTATGAGTCGCTGGAGATGAATTTTGATCAGGGCACCAATATTCTCTACGGCGACAATGCCCAGGGAAAGACCAATATCCTGGAGGCGGTTTATCTGGCAGGTACCAGCAAATCCCACAAGGGAAGCAAGGACCGGGAGATGATCCGCTTTGAGAATGAGGAATCCCATATCCGAATGATGGTGAAGAAGGGCGATCTTTCATACAAAATAGACATGCACCTCCGGAAAAACAAAGCAAAGGGAGTTGCCATCAACGGGCTGCCGATCCGCAAGGCAAGGGAGCTGCTGGGGGTGGTGAATCTGGTGTTTTTTTCTCCGGAGGATCTTAATATTATCAAGAATGGACCGGGAGAGAGAAGACGTTTTCTGGATTCGGAGCTTTGTCAGCTGGATGGTGTTTATATCACGGAGCTGGCCGGCTACAATCACATCGTGAACCAGAGAAACCGTCTTCTCAAAGACTGTTATATGAACCCCGGGCTGAAAGGTACCCTGGATGTCTGGGATATGCAGATGGTTGATTACGGAAAGAAGATCATCGGGAAGCGGGAAGCCTTTGTGGAGGAGCTTAACGAGATCGCAAGGGGGCTTCATAAAGGTCTTACCGGCGGGATCGAGGAGCTGGAGATCCTGTACGAGCCAAGTGTGACGGCGACGGAGTTTGAGGATAAGCTTTCCAGGAACCGGGAGCGGGATCTTCGGATGAAGCTGACCTCCGTGGGACCGCACAGAGATGATTTCTGCGTAAAGGTCAACGGGATCGACATCCGGAGGTATGGTTCCCAGGGGCAGCAGAGGACTGCGGCCCTTTCCCTGAAGCTTTCGGAGATCTATCTGGTGAAGAAAAAGATCCGGGATACACCGGTGCTTCTGCTGGATGATGTTCTTTCGGAGCTGGATAGCAGCAGGCAGACATATCTGCTGGAAAGCATCCACGATATACAGACTCTGATCACCTGTACAGGACTGGATGATTTTGTCAGCCATCAGTTCAAGATCAACAGGGTTTTTCAGGTGGTAAAGGGGCATGTTTATATGCCTAAAGGGTTTTGACAAGCCCGTATGCATATGGTAAACTGATTCTGATTATGGAAAGTTGGTGAATATTTTGGATAAAGAGGAGTTTCGCGTTAAGCTGGGACAGATCAATAAGCTGGTCGAGACCCAGGATTACAAAGGCGCCATGCAGATTGTGGACAGCATTGACTGGCGTCGTGTGAAAAACGTCCGTACCCTTTGTGTAGTGGGCGAGATCTACGCGGCCAACAAGCGCTATGAAGAGAGCAAGGAAATTTTTCTTCTTGCCTACCACAGAGCGCCGATCGGCAAGAACATACTTTACCGTCTGATCGAGGTTTCCCTGAAAATGGGACAGATCAGTGAAGCCACAGAATTCTTTGATGAATACAGAGAAGTGGCAGGTAATGATAACAGCCAGTATATACTGAAATATAAGATCGCCAGAGCGAAGAATGCATCTCTGAATGAACAGATCCGTATTCTTGAGGAATATAAGGAGAAGGAATTTACGGAGCGCTGGTCCTATGAGCTGGCCAAGCTCTATTACAAGGCAGGAGACAAGCAGAAGTGCCTGGATCTCTGCAATGAGATGATCCTTTGGTTCAATGACGGAACTTATGTGATGAAGGCCCTTGACCTGAAACAGCGGATGGGTGTTCTCACTGGCGAAGAGAAAGAGAAATACGAACAGCGTTTTATCCCGAAGCTGATCCCGCCGGAAAAGGCGCAGGAGATCAGGGAGAGCAAGGAAGCATCCGGCGAGTATGAGGAGGCAAAACCGGTCACAGATACTATCCAGGTAGATGATGAGCGAGATCTGAACAGTGCGGAGACATTCCAGGAGAAGCTTTCCAAGGGATTCCGTGATATCTTTGGCGGACATAAGAAATCTGCGGAAGAGGATATGGAGGAAAAAGAAGCTGCGCAGGATGAAGAGCAGGATGAGGTTTCCACAGGCTCTGAGGATGTGACGGAACAGGCGGAAGCGCCGGAGGCTGAGACTGCTGCGGCAGCAGAACCGTCAGAGGAGTTTACAGATTCTGAGGAGATCGAAGCAGCAGAAGGAAGTGAGGAAGCTTCGGATGAGCCTTCTGAAGAGCAGGAAGAGTTTTCCGGACAGGAAGCGGATGAGATCCCGCTGGCATCCGGTGTTGAGAACCTGTCATCCGGAAGTATGAAGCTGCAGGCTCAGGAACAGCAGGATAAAGAGGAAGAAGAGACTTATCAGGAAGCGGAAGAAGCTGAGGCTGAGAAAGCTACAGAGATGTCTTTGTCCCAGAGTGTTGCAGAGATCATGAAGGAGAAGGCTGCCGGAAATGAGGAAAGTGAGGAGAAGCCTGCAGGGGTTCCGCTCAATGAGGAAGGCAAGCCTGATTTTTCCGCAACGATCCGTATGCCGGAGCTGAAGATCCCGAAGTCCATGATCAATGTGGACCCGGAGAATGCAAGCAGTTCCGCGGAGATCCCGGATGCGTCCGGAATTTTCGGAAATATCGAGGATATTGCGGCATCTGTAGGTGACAGGTCCGGGAAGGATAAAGATAAGGATTTCAACCTGGAGGATACTATTCTGGCAGCAGCTACACAGCAGGGAATCGATATCCCGGAGGAAGAGAAATCTCCGGATGTCCAGCAGTCTGACGTAACGGAAGAGCCGGCAGGTATTGAGGATCTGGATATTGCGGCTGATGAATTTGTTCCGGAGGAGCCGGATGCGGCAGATATCGAGGATATCATGGCGCAGATCTCCGCTCAGCAGGAGGAAGAGGTAACGGAGACTTCCGATACCAGACTTCCGGATATCGTATTTGATGAAGATGAGGAGCCGGTTACTGAGGAGGATCTTCAGGCTGCAGAAGCAGAGTTTCTGAATGGTCCGTCAGGAGTACAGAAGTCGGTGGAAGAAGAGGATGTGCTTCCGGAGATTCCTTCACTGGAATCTGAGGAGCAGGTGCAGAAGGCGGCAGCAGAGCCTTCTGCAAAGCTTCATCATGAGGAACCGGTGGCTGCAGCGGAAGAGGAAAATCTTCTTGATGAGGAAGAAGAATACAGTGATGACGCCTTTGAATTCCAGGAAGAGGATGACGAGGATGAGGATGACTTTATCAGCAGTCTCATCGGTGATGATTCTGATGAAGCCATGGAAGAGGACGATGAGGAAGAGGAGCTCAGCGAGGAAGAGCAGCTTGAGAAATTTATCGCTACGATCCATCCGGAAAAGGATCCTACAAAGATCGTTTCCAGAAAGAAAGAGCTCACAGATGAAGAGAAACAGCTTTTCACCTATTTTGTTACAGTTCCCGGAATGAAGGAACAGCTGCTTGATGTACTCTGCGATGTGCAGATGGGCGCAGCAGACAAGACCTCCCAGACCGGAAATGTGATCGTTATGGGTGGCAGAGAAACAGGTAAGACGAGACTGATCTCAAGTCTGATCCCGGCAATCTGTAAAGAGCTGAATATCGAGGCTTCCAAGGTTGCCTATATATTTGCGGATGATCTCAACGGAAAGGATATTCCGGAGATCGTATCCAAGCTTGCCGGCGGTTTCCTTGTTATCGAGGATGCAAACCAGCTTTCCCAGGAAACAGCAGATGAGCTTGAGGAAGCTATGACCGGAAACACAAAGGGAATGATCGTGATCCTGGAGGATGAAAAGATCGGTATGCGTAAGCTGATCGCAAGATATCCGAAGCTTGCGAAGAAGTTTACATCCATGATCAACATTCCTGTATTTACAAACGATGAACTTGTTAATTTCGCCAAGGTCTATACCATGGAGAATGGATTCCGTATCGACCAGATGGGCATGCTTGCTCTGTATAATCTGATCGGGATCAACCAGAAGGAGGATCAGCCGATGTGTATCGGTACTGTGAAGACCATGCTGGATAAGGCTATGGAGAGAGCTCAGAGCGGATTGTTCAAGCGTTCCAAGAAGCGTGTGGACCGTGATGGCTACACGGTACTTTTTGAAAAGGATTTCAGCTGAAAATAAGAAAAAGCAGAGGTAAAAAATATGGCCAGACCTTATCTTGGTAACCCGAAATATACCATTGAAGTCCTTCAAAAGTATCATTTTGTTTTCCAGAAAAGGTTTGGTCAGAATTTTCTGATCGACGAGCATGTTCTGGAAAAGATCATTGAGTCTTCGGGTATCACGAAGGATGATTTTATACTGGAGATCGGTCCGGGTATCGGAACTATGACCCAGTATCTTGCGGAGGCTGCCAGAGAGGTGGCTGCTGTGGAGATCGATAGTTCGCTGATCCCGATCCTTAAGGATACGTTGAAGGACTGGGATAATGTTTCCGTGATCAATAACGATATCCTGAAAACGGATATCAAAAAGATCGCAGATGAGAAAAACGGCGGTAAGCCTGTGAAGGTGGTTGCGAATCTGCCGTATTACATTACGACTCCGATCATCATGGGGCTTTTTGAGAAGAATGTTCCTGTGGATTCGATCACTGTCATGGTGCAGAAGGAGGTTGCAGACCGTATGCAGGTTGGTCCCGGTACCAAGGATTACGGTGCGCTTTCCCTGGCTGTGCAGTATTATGCGAAGCCGGAGATCGTTGCGAATGTACCGCCGAACTGTTTTATGCCGCGGCCGAAGGTTGGAAGTGCGGTGATCAAGCTGACGCGTTATGAGAAGCCGCCGGTGGATGTGAAGGATGAGGGGCTTATGTTCCGTCTGATCCGTGCATCTTTTAACCAGAGGAGAAAGACGCTTGTGAACGGGATCAGAAATTCCGGAGATTTTTCCCTGAGTAAGGAGGAAATCGAGGATGTGTTCAACAGGTGTGATCTTCCGCTGAATATCAGGGGTGAGGCGCTGACACTGGAGCAGTTTGCGATGCTTGCCAACTGTATTTATGATGAGAAAAATTAATATATGATAAACGCAAAAAGAGCCCGGGCAGCTGTTCCGGGTTCTTTTTGCGTTTCCGGACGGGAATGTTGGAGAGGTTTCCTGTCCGGACCTATATATTTGTTATAGAAAGGAGGTTATGTCTGAAGCGTCAGACATAAGTAAGTAATGAAAAATTTACATTTTTTATTTTACTGATGAGATGTTAGGAAAGTTTGTTTAAAATATGAAAATATTGTGAATATATTTTTTGCGATATACATAAAGTCTGAATGGTGTGGGTGAGAATGGGGAAAATTACGGTTTACAGAGGGGTGGGGGTGTGTGGTATACTGAGGGGCGTCGAAAAGGTAATGATGAGGTAATAAAAAGGCAGTAAAAGATAGTTAAAAATAGTAAAAGGCAATTTTTGATAAGGGCTGGTGCCCGTATGGAGGTTGAATATTATGAGAAGATTGAACAAGGTTACAGCTTTGGTTATTGCGGGTGTTATTTCATGTACATCTCCGATGATGGTTATGGCGTCTGATTCTGGTTCTGTTATGAGTCAGGCGGAGGAGATCCTGAAGGATAATGAGGTTGGGTCTCTTGCTTCTGATCCGGATAAGGTTGGGGATATCATTGTTTATGTGAAGGGGCTTTTTGATTCTAACCAGATCACGGATGATGAGATTTCTCAGGGAATCGATGAGGCTGCGGATCATTTTGGGGTGAGTCTTAATGAGGATGATAAGAGTTCGCTGGTTAATATTATCAGTAAGTTCCGTGGGATCGAGATGAGTGATGATCAGATCAAGGGGTATGTGAGTGATGCTTATAGTACTTTGAAGGATATGGGTGTTACGAAGTCTGATGTGAAGAATATTTTTGAGAAGGCGATTGAGTTTATTAAGGGGATGCTTTCACGGCGGTGATGGTTTGTGATGGCTGGTGTTTTTGATGATGTTTTAGATGGAGTTTGAGTTAGAGGGTGAGGGTTGTGGCTCTTTTGTTGGGGTTGTTGTTGGTTTGTTTGGTTGAGATGTACAATATGTACAATGTTTAGGGTTTGGGTTTTGTTTGTGAATGTGGTGTTTTTATAAATTGTGGGAGGGTGTTTTGAAAAAAATTGTGCAAATGCGCTAATTGTTTACGAGATGTTCATTGTTTGTTCATATTTGTCTGGTAGTATAGGGATAGTTCGAAAGAACGTTACGAAAGACGCTGTAATGGTGTGTATCTGTATCATTACACATACAATTTTTTTCATAATAATCGCCCCGGTAAGCCACTACCGGGGCACTCCTCGTTTTTGGGCCTTTTTTGGGCTCTTTTTTTTGTGGGTGGGGATGGATGGAGGGAGGGACGGACGGACTGCCGGAGGGGCGGCTGCATGGTCGTACCTGGTGCGGTCGTTTCACCGGGTCATACTAAGCGCCTGAGTCTTCTGCCGTGCAGGGCGCCCCATAACTCGCCATGTACGCTGATGCGTACCTGGCTCAGACAGATGGGGCTTAC
>NZ_WQQD01000025.1:0-10271 GCF_018785605.1 Blautia sp. MCC270 | reverse complement strand
AGATCATCCCTTTGGTTTTTGGTAGATACTCTTGCATAAATAACAACTTTTCGTTTATCATGTTCTATATTTATACCTTTAAATTGAAGATACTGGTCATATGTGTAATAACGTCTGTCTGTTGGAGTTCGGTTTGCTTTTAAGATTCCCTCTCTGTCCCATCTCTGAAGCGTTTTTACAGAAACACCTAATAATTCCGCAAAATCTTTTGGTTTATAATTTGTGATATTTGATGTGTCCATAATATACCTCCATAAGTATATTTAAACACATTTAATATCTTTTTGCAATATATTTAGTTACTTATATCATCCTCCTCAATATGATGGCGCTTTGCATAGCCGGTAAGCATCAGTGTCAGTGCACCGTCGCCGGTCACGTTGCATGCGGTACCGAAGCTGTCCTGCAGTGCAAAGATGGTAAGCATCAATGCAGTGCCGGAGCTGTCGAATTTCAGTATTCCGGTGATGATGCCAAGGGATGCCATGACGGTTCCGCCGGGAACACCGGGAGCTCCGATGGCAAAGATACCCAGAAGAAGGCAGAACAGAACCATGGTACCCGGCGTGGGAACGGAACCGTACAGGATCTTCGAAATCGCCATACAGAAGAAAACCTCTGTCAGAACGGAGCCACAGAGATGGATGTTTGCAAAAAGAGGAATCCCGAAGCTGACCAGATCCTTACGGAGTGGTTTTGCCTTGGAGGCGCACTGCAGTGCAACGGCCAGTGTGGCTGCAGAGGACATGGTCCCTACGGCAGTCAGATAGGCAGGACCATAATGGCGGACAACCTCCAGAGGATTTTCTCCGGAATAGATACCTGCAAGGATGTAAAGAAGAGCCATCCAGATAAAATGCCCGGCAAGCACCAGTACGATGATCTTCAGAAAAACAGGCAGCTGTCTGGTGATGGTTCCCTCGTAGGCAAGGCCACAGAAGGTAGTGCCGATAAATAACGGAAGAATGGGGATGATGATTCGAGCCACCAGAGAAAGAACGATTTTCTGAAATTCATCCAGGAGCCCAGTGATCAGCTTCGCCTTTGTCCAGGTAGCGGCAAGTCCCAGCATCATTGCAAAAACAAGAGCACTCATAACGGACATGATCTGCGGGATCTCCAGCTCAAAGATCACCTCCGGCAGCCGCTTCAGTCCTGCAGCATAGGAATGGATGGACAGATGTGGAATGATGAGAAAGCCAGAGGCTGTGGAAAAAAGCGCTGCGCCAACAGAGGAGCCGTAAGCGAGGACAACCGCAACACCCAGCATCAGCGAAGCATTTTTGCCAAGCCTGGTAATGGACGGAGCGATAAATCCCAGCACGATCAGCGGCACGCAGAAGGTAATGATCTGGCCCAGAATGTACTTGATAGTAACTGTGATATTAAGAACTGCCATGGAGATTCCGTTGGTGCTGTATCGGTTCAGGATAAGACCGGCTATGATCCCCAGGATCACAGCGACCAGCAGCTTAAATGGCAGACTGTTGAAAAAAGATGTTTTTTTCATTGGAAAACCTCCTCGGATAGTATAAAATAAAGCCAGAGTTTATTATAAAGGTATTTGATAAAAATCACAAGGAGGATGAAATGATTTATCTGGATAACGCGGCTACAAGCTTTCATAAGCCGGACTGTGTGCCGTGTGCTGTGGTGGAAGCCATGCAGCATGCAGGAAACAGCGGAAGGGGCAGCAGCGGCGAAGCAATGGCAGCCTCAAGGCTTATTTTTAATACAAGATGCCAGATCGCAGAGATGTTTGACGTATGGGGACCGGAATGTGTGGCCTTTACATCCAATGACACGGAAGCGCTCAATATCGCCCTGCAGGGAACACTTCATCCAGAGGAGGAAACTATCCATGCAATCTGTACGGAGATGGATCACAACAGTGTGCTCCGTCCGCTGTACCGCCTGGAAAAAAAAGGCATGAAGCTTACGATCCTGCCGGCAGACCGCAAGGGACGGATCTCCCTTACGGAGCTTGAAGCAGCCATCCGTCCGGAGACGAAGGTGATCGTCTGTACCCACGCCTCCAATCTGACAGGAAATCTCAATGATATCCACGCCATCGGTGAGATCGCACAGAAGCACCAGAAGCTTTTTATTGTGGATGCTGCCCAGACAGCAGGAGTATTTCCGATTTCCATGAAAAAAGATCATATAGATATTCTTTGCTTTTCCGGACATAAGGGCCTTATGGGCCCACAGGGCACAGGAGCCATCTGTGTCCGTCCGGGGGTAGCTGTGGAGCCTCTGAAGGTAGGCGGAAGCGGCGTCCTCACCTTTCAGAGAGAGCATCCGCAGGATATGCCGGAGACACTGGAGGCAGGCACCTTGAACAGCCATGGGATCGCAGGTCTTGGCGCAGCCATCAGCTGGATTACCGAAATTGGAACAGAACAGATCCGAAAAAGAGAGCAGCAGCTGATGTGGCGTTTTTATGACCAGGTAAAGGAAATTCCGGGAGTCACCCTGTACGGGGATTTTTCCAGGGAAGAACGCTCCCCTGTGGTGACTCTGAATATTGCAGGGATGGACTCGGCAGAGGTGGCCATGGTCCTTGATGAAGAGTACGGGATCAGTGTAAGAGCCGGCGGCCACTGTGCACCGCTGATGCACAAAGCACTGGGAACCGAAAAAACGGGAGCTGTCCGCTTTAGCTTTTCTTATTTTAATACGGAAGAAGAGGTGGACACTGCTGCCAGGGCGGTAAAGGAGCTTGCCGCGGAATAAACAGCGAAAGACGGACAGAAAGGACACAAAGCATGTATCAGACAATATATGATGTGGTAGAAAAAAGAGGGCGTGTAAAAACAGGGATCCTTCTGAACGGAAAGGATGCCGGGCTGAAATATCTTTTGGAAGAAAGCAGCTTTTTTTATCCGAAGAGAGCAGAAAGAAATAAAGAAGCAGAAGAATTCCTGAAGGCTTCCGTGGAAGCAGCTGTGGAAACCGGCGTTGTGAAAAACGGAGACCGGGAGATATTTGTGGAAACCTACGAGAAGAATCCCAGGCTGATCATACTGGGTGGCGGCCATGTTTCTCTTCCGGTAGCAGAGATCGGCAGGATGCTGGGCTTTCATGTAACAGTCATGGATGACCGGGAGGAATTTGTGACGGAGGAAAGATTTCCCATGGTAGATGAGAGAATCTTTGGAGATTTTGATACCCTGTCCGACAGGATCCCTCCCTATGAAAATGCCTACTATGTAGTGGTGACACGAGGCCATCTGGGAGATTCCGCCTGTGCAAGAGCGATCCTTAAGAGACCCTTTGCATATTTCGGAATGATCGGAAGCAGGACAAAGGTGCGGATCACCAGGGAAAAGCTCCTGAAAGAGGGCTTTATGGAGGAACAGCTGGATCAGATCCATGCCCCCATCGGACTTCCCATCGGAGGACAGATGCCGGCTGAGATCGCCGTGAGCATCATGGCAGAGATCGTGCAGGAAAAGAACCGGCATTTCCGCACCTACTGTGATGAGGAGGTGGAGGCAGCAGTACGCCGCAGGACACCGGGAACCATGGTCACGATCATCGAGAAGAAGGGCTCCTCACCAAGAGGAACTGGGAGCAAGATGTTCGTATTCCGGGACGGAAGCACGGCAGGAAGCATCGGCGGCGGAAAAGTGGAGTTTGAAGCCGGAAAACACGCAGTAAATATCCGAAATACGGAAACAAAGGTTTACGAGCTGGGACAGGGGGCAGGAGATCTGGGAATGATCTGCGGCGGAACTGTCCGGGTGCTTTTTGAGCCGGTAAATATGTGAAAGAACCGGCCAGGACTTGCATAATATTGCAGAATCGTGTATATTGGACGCAGAGAATTTTTTACCGGCGTATAAGGAGGAATCAGATAACATGAAGAAAAAATGTATTATGGCTTTGATAATAGGCGCGGCTTTCCTTGCACAGGGCTGTGGATATGAGGAAGGAACCGATGCAGTGGTAACAGTAGTAGATTCCACACCGACGCCGGAGCCCACAGAGAAGCCGAAGGCAACTGCAACACCTACACCAGAAGCAGCGGCAGCAGATTCCACAGCAGACGGAACAGCAGCGGCAGCGGATTCCACGGCAGACGGAGCAGCAGCGGCAACAGATCCCGCAGCACAGACAGCAGCTACGGAGCAGACCCCAAGCGGCATTAACGTACAGGCACAGGATGCTACTTACTATGCAGTGGAGGGTGTGAATTTACGTTCTGACGCCAACGCAGAGGCAGAATTTGTGGCAGGTGTCCTTTCCGGAGAATCCCTGAAGTGTACCGGTGTCTGTGACAATGGATGGATTCGTGTGGATTATAATGGCCAGACCTGCTACGCATCCGGTGATTATGTCAGCACAACACCGCCGGTGGGCGCAGTGGCAGCAGATACTACCGCAGAAGATACTACCACAGAAGCAGCACAGTAGAGCACAGACTACAGGCTTTGACCAGATCAGGGAAATCCTGATCCTGCTTTAATTGCAGATATCTCCTTGATATAATAAAAAACAGGCAACTGTATCCGATGAAAGAACATCGATACAGGTAGCCTGTTTTTTTGTTTCGGCATATAGTCCGTTCAGAACACAAGGATCATACCCGCGGATCGTACCCGCAGATCATTCCGGATAAACAAGACGGTCCGGCTTGATATCGTAGAGAACCTCGTTCAGGAATTTCTTTGCCAGATATTTTGCCATGCCAAGGTTCATATCTAGATAATTTCCGCAGTCCTTGGGAGAAGCTCCCGGGATCTCACCCTCAAAATCGCGGATAAATTCAAACATCTCGATCATCAGCGGAACGATATCTCTGGATTCATAATCCCCGTTAAGAAGAAGATAATTTCCGGTACGGCAGCCCATAGGACCCCAGTAAATGACCTTCGGGCCAAACTCCTTATGGTTCCGCAGGAAGGTAGCTGCCAGATGCTCCATGGCGTGAAGCTCGGCTGTGTTCATAACAGGCTCCTCATTGGGAGAAGTCATACGGATATCGAAGGTAGTGATCACCTGATCTCCAACCAGATCCTTACGTGAAACGTATACGCCAGGCTGAAGCTTGATATGGTCAATGGTAAAACTTGTGATCTTTTCCATGTTGATTCCTCACTTTCTTATATGTACGGAGCCCATAATAAGCTCCATACATGATTTTAGCAGAGAACCGGAAGAGATACAAGGCAAAACAAAGGGAATCCTGCACGTTGCTGAGAACAAAGTGAACAGTAACTCCTGCACCTGGTTCCGTGCAAAGTTGACTTTATGAAAAGATGATGTTAAACTGAGAAAAGCTTACAGGGGGAGAGTGAAAAGCTCACCTGAAAATGCCGGAACAGGCGTTTTCGGGATCTGATAAGGAGGACTTATAAATATGAAACGTAAGGTTTTAGCCGTATTATTTGCGACAGCTCTTACCGCAGGAATGCTTTCCGGATGCGGAAGCACAGACAGTACTTCTGAAAAAGCAGACCAGAAGGAAGAATCTCTGGAGGAAGAAACCTCAGAAGGACAGACAGGCGTAGATGAAGAGACAGCAGCCAATGCAGTGTCCGAGGAGGAGGCTGAGGCGGCAGGCTTTTCAGACCATGAAGAAAGCACCGATGATCAGGAGGCTTCCGGTGATGCAGAGGACACCTCACATGAAACCGAAGCTTCTGCAGACAACTCCGCAGACAGTACAGAGGATACAGACAGCGCAGACGGAGAATTTTCCGATGGTTCCGAGGATGCACAAATGGCAGGAACAACTGTGATCGATACCAGCCAGCAGCTGACAGGAACCCATCATGCTGCCATCACCGTAAAGGATTATGGCGAGATCGATGTAGAGCTGGATGCAGAGACCGCACCCATCACAGTCACAAATTTTGTAAAGCTGGTACAGGACAATTTTTATGACGGTCTGACCTTCCACCGGATCATTGACGGATTTATGATCCAGGGCGGAGATCCAAACGGAGACGGAACCGGCGGAGCAGAGGATACCATCAAGGGCGAATTTTCCAGCAATGGAGTGAAGAACGATATTTCTCATGTAAGAGGAACCATTTCCATGGCCCGCAGTACAGATCCGGACAGCGCAAGCTCTCAGTTCTTTATCGTACAGTCCGATTCCACACATCTGGATGGCGACTATGCTGCATTCGGACACGTGACCTCCGGGATGGACATTGTAGATCAGATCTGCAAGGATGCCAAGCCGACAGACGGCAACGGAACTATTGCAAAGGATCAGCAGCCGGTGATCGAGAGTATCCGTATGGTTGACTGACAGGAGGGAGAAGGATGCTGAAAGGGAAAACAGTGCTTCTTGGCATCACAGGAAGTATTGCTGCATACAAGATCGCATATCTGGCAAGTGCATTACATAAGCTTCATGCAGATGTCCATGTACTGATGACAGAGAATGCAACGAACTTTATCAATCCGATCACATTTGAAACACTGACCGGGAATAAATGCCTGGTGGATACCTTTGACCGGAACTTTCAGTTCCAGGTAGAGCACGTATCCATTGCCAAGAAGGCAGATGTTGTGATGATCGCACCGGCCAGTGCAAACGTGATCGGAAAGCTGGCTAACGGCCTTGCGGACGATATGCTCACTACTACGGTAATGGCCTGCAGGTGTCAGAAGATCCTTGCACCAGCCATGAATACCGCCATGTATGAGAATCCCGTGGTGCAGGACAATATCCGGAAGCTGCAAACCTACGGATATGAGGTGATCACACCGGCCAGTGGCTACCTGGCATGCGGGGACACCGGAGCCGGAAAAATGCCGGAGCCGGAAACCCTTCTGGAATATATCCTGAAGGAAGCCGCCTTCCAGAAAGACCTTGCCGGCAAAAAGCTCCTAGTAACGGCAGGACCTACCCAGGAGGCCATCGACCCGGTCCGCTGTCTCACCAACCATTCATCCGGAAAGATGGGATACGCCATTGCAAAAATGGCCATGCTCAGAGGAGCGGAGGTTACGCTGGTAAGCGGACCTACTGCCATTGAGCCGCCCCTTTTTGTGAAGGTCGTACCTGTGACATCCGCCAGAGATATGTTCGAGGCAGTCACCGGTTTAAGTGATGAACAGGATATCATCATCAAGGCTGCCGCAGTGGCAGACTACCGTCCGAAGCAGGTCAGCGAAGACAAGGTTAAGAAAAAAGACGATCAGGCTTCCATAGAGCTTGAGAGGACAGACGACATTCTGAAATATCTGGGCCAGCACAAAAAGCAGGGCCAGTTCCTCTGCGGATTTTCCATGGAGACCAGAGACATGCTCCGTAATTCCAGAGCCAAGCTTGAGAAGAAAAACCTGGATATGGTGGCAGCCAACAACCTGAAGGTAGAAGGCGCCGGATTCCAGGGAGATACCAATGTCCTGACTCTTATCACACAGGACGAAGAAGTGTCACTCCCGCTTATGAGCAAGGAGGATGCAGCGTTAAAGATCCTGGATAAGATCCTTCTGCTTACCACAAAGGCAGAAGCATAGCTACAGAACCGGTCAGATAGCCGGTTTTAACAACGAAAAGCGGAACAAAAAGATCACCGCTTTCCATCACCGTATTGTATCCGCAGAAAACGCCGGAAAATGCTGTATTTCCGGAAATATTCACAGAGCGGAACGGTAACAAGGAGGAGAAGAAATGAAAAACAACAAATTTACAACAGCACAGCTTACATTACTGGGCCTGATGGCAGCAATCCTTCTGCTGATGGCCTACACACCACTGGGATATCTGAACATCGGGCCACTGGCCATTTCCTTTAACGTGATCCCGGTAGCCATCAGTGCAGTCGTCCTCGGACCCGTAGGAGGAGCCGTGGCAGGTGCGATCTTCGGCCTGACCAGCTTTCTCCAGTGCATAGGAGTAGGCGGCTCCAGTGCAATGGGAGTTGTGCTTTTCGGTATCAATCCGGTATTTGCCTTTATCCAGCGCTTCATCCCACGTCTTCTGGACGGTATCTGCCTCGGATATATTTTTAAAGGCATGCGAAAGGTCAGCAATATCTATGTGGCATGTGCAGTAACCGGGTTCTTTTCCGCATTCCTGAATACACTGTTCTTCATGGCAGCACTTGTAGGACTGTTCGGAAATACCGATTATGTAAAAAATCTGATGGGCGGTCATAACATCATCATCGGCTGCTGTCTCATGGTAGGGATCAACGCAGTATGCGAAATGATTTCCTCCACAGTGATCACAGGAGCAGTGGGAGCTGCACTTTCCAAGGCACATCTGATTCCATCCGCACAGATCAGCCGTGAGAAGACAAAAGCATAAAGACAGGGAAAATAAAATTATGATATTAGCAATTGATATTGGAAATACCAACATAGTCGTGGGCTGCATCGATGATCAAAAAACATACTTCATCGAGAGACTTGCTACCGTAAGAACAAAAACAGAACTGGAATATGCCGTAGACCTGAAAACCTTACTGGAAATCTACCACATCAAAAAGGCAGACATAGAAGGCTGTATCATTTCATCTGTAGTCCCGCAGATCACCAACATTGCCAAGCTGGCAGCAGAAAAGATCCTCAAAAAAGAAGTCATGGTCCTGGGACCAGGAGTAAAAACAGGTCTGAACATCATGATGGACAACCCCGGACAGCTGGGCGCGGATCTTGTGGCAGACGCTGTGGCAGGATTAAATGAATATCCGGTTCCGTTTATTGTGATCGATATGGGAACCGCTACTACAGTTTCGGTTGTCAACAGCAAAAAGCAATACATTGGCGGAATGATCCTTCCTGGCATCGGAATATCCCTGGATGCACTGACAGCCAGAGCATCCCAGCTCAGCGGGATCAGCATCGATGCCCCGAAGCATGTGATCGGGCGCAATACCATCGAATGCATGAAAAGCGGCGTGCTCTACAGCAACGCAGCAGCCATTGACGGGATCATAGACCGGGTGGAAGAAGAGCTTGGTGAGAAAACAACCGTGATCGCAACAGGCGGTCTTGCAAAAAAGATCATTTCTCACTGTAAAAAAGAAATCATTCTGGATGAGGACCTTCTGCTCAAGGGACTCCTTGTGATCTACAAAAAAAATAAATAAAAACAAAAAAATCAGCTGCCGGTGCAGGAAACACCTACCGGACAGCTGATTTTTTACTGCGCAAATGCTCTGCGGAAATCCTCAGGCACAGGTGCCAGGAAACACATAGGCTCCCCGGTGATGGGGTGAGCAAATTCCAGCTGGAAGGAATGCAGGGCCTGGCGTCCGATCCGGTCAAAAACCGGATGATACAGAAAATCCCCCGGCAGCGGACAGCCAATATATTTCATATGCACCCGGATCTGATGAGTCCGCCCCGTATCCAGATGCAGCTCCACAAGAGCATATCCATTGCTGACTGCAAGACGCTCATAATGAGTCACGGCAGTCTCCCCACGCTCAAAATTAACCTCCCTTGTGATCACAGAAGCATTCATTCTGGCAACAGGGGCGGAGATCGTCCCCCTTTCCGGTGGGATCCCGTCAGTAAGTGCAAGATAGGTACGTCGGATCTGGCGCTGCTTCATCTGGGCAGAGAGAAGAGCTCCGCTCAGAGGGTTCTTGGCAAGCACCAGCACCCCGGTGGTATCCCTGTCCAGCCGGTTGATACAGCGGTAGACAAAAGCCTTCCCCTGCTGCTTATAATACCAGGCAACACCGTTGGCAAGCGTATTCTCGTAGTTTCCGGCAGAGGGATGCACAGGCATATCAGCAGGCTTGTTCAGCACAAGGATATCCTCATCCTCATACAGGATATCTAAAGGCAGCGGCACCGGAATAATGGAAGGCTCCGATCCCTCCCCGGTCTCCTCCGGAACAAGGATCCGAAGAACATCTCCCTCCCTCAGGACCGTTCTGCCAAAAGCCGGCTGCCCGTTCAGCAGGATCGCCTGCTCCGCCCGCTTCATAGTAGTCAATATATGTTTGGAAAAACCCTTCTTCCGAAGAAATCCAAGAATATTTTCCCCGGACTCCCCGGTTGAGATCGTATAGGTAATAATTCTCTGCATAGAAAAAAATCCTTTTCTGAAATTTGGCAGGCCAAAAGCCAGATCGCGCGGCCTGCGGGTATAGTATAGCATTTGGGAATGGAAATGTCGATTAGGTATAAAAAAAGAGCTGGTACAAGAGGAAACATCCTTGGACAGCTCGTGGATTATGGGAATTGTGTCGCTTATTATCTTCATTAGTCACAGACCAAAAAAGACATATTTTACAGCCATATGTAAGGATACCATTGATATTTTCCTTTGTCAAGGCGTGCCAAAG
>NZ_WQQD01000024.1:0-24870 GCF_018785605.1 Blautia sp. MCC270 | reverse complement strand
TTGCAATGTATAATTCTTTTTTACCATACATTGCAATCTTTTGGAATACTATGTTCTAACTAAATGGCATTGGCCCGTTTCCCCTCCCCACACCCCACCCCTCCGGGCACGCCGCTGTGCTACGCCTTGGAGTGTGTTAATTTATCGGTTTAGTCCTGTATGCTGCTGTATTGGCAGTGTCAGGCTGAGCCGATTTTTGTTTCGTTGGACGGGAAAGCGGCCCGCGCAGCGGGCCTGTTCCCTGTTGTTAATGGGAGCGGGTCTATGCCAGTGATGCGACAATAGACGGAAGCAGGTGAGCGTCGGCAATACAACAACAGACAGAAGTAGGTCTATGCTAGTGATGCGACAACAGACGGGAGCAAGTGAGCGCCGTCAATACAGCGACAGGCAGGAGCAGGTCAGCACCAGCAATACAGCAGGCAGGAGCAGATATTAGCGCCAGCAATAGAACAACAGGCAGGAGCAGATTAGCGCCAGCAATACAACAACCACCAGGAACAGGTCTGCTGCGCAGACCGCCTTCCGTCCGGCGAAAAAAAATCGGCTCAGCCTGATGCCACCAATACAGCAGCATACAGGCATTTGCCAATACACTACCCCATACCACAGCGCAGAACAGCGACGTGCCCGGAAAGGGGGAGCGCGAGGGGGAAAAGCGGGCTTCGTAACTCCGAGCGCCTTTCCCCCTCGCAAACTTGCCCACGCCAAAGTGTCCCCCAGAAAGGGAAACCCCACTGCCAAAGTGTCCCCCCTGGAAAGGAAACGCCCTCCGCCCAGGAGCGTCCGTCAGACGCCCGACATTGTACAATATCTGGTACAATTTTCTCATTATTTTTATCAATAATACAATTACATGTATATTATAAAGAACATACTTCCAAGCTGTTGACTTTAAATTCGGAATCTGTTATCTTATGGTCGTCATGAGAAATGTTATATATTACTAACTGCGCGGGCGGTGAACGAAATATTGAGACAACAGGAAAGGATGTGTAACAAATTGGCAAAAGTTGATTTTGAACAGTGGAATGGTTTTAAGGGTGATCGTTGGAAAGAGAAGATCGATGTTCGTAATTTCATCAGTATGAACTATACACCATATGATGGAGATGCTTCCTTCCTGGAAGCACCAACAGAGGCAACAGATAAACTCTGGGGCAAGCTTCAGGAGCTTCAGAAAGAAGAGCGTGCTAAAGGCGGCGTTCTTGATATGGAGACAGAGGTAGTAACAGGAATTACAGCATACGGTCCTGGATATATCGATGAGGAACTCAAAGACCTGGAGCAGGTTGTAGGTCTTCAGACAGACAAACCTCTGAAACGTGCTTTCATGCCATACGGCGGAATTAAAATGGCAGAGCAGGCATGTGAGACTTACGGATACCATGTAAGCGACAAGATCAAAGATGTTTTCAACAACTATGAGTTCAAAACACACAACCAGGGTGTATTCGATATCTACACACCGGAGATGAAGAGAGCACGTCACAACAAGATCCTTACAGGACTTCCGGATACTTACGGACGTGGACGTATCGTAGGTGATTACAGACGAGTTGCTCTTTACGGAATTGATTATCTGATCGCAGGTAAAGAGAAAGACTTCGCAGCATGCGACCGTCAGGGTATGAGACGTTATGACTTCCAGCTTCGTGAGGAGATCGCAGATCAGATCCGTGCTCTGAAGAAGATGAAAGAAATGGCTCAGATCTATGGCTTTGATATTTCCCAGCCGGCTAAGAATGCAAAGGAAGCATTCCAGTGGCTGTACTTTGGATATCTTGCAGCGATCAAAACTCAGAACGGAGCTGCAATGAGTGTTGGACGTATCTCCACATTCCTTGATATCTATATTGAGAGAGACCTTGAGAACGGAACTCTTACAGAGAAAGAGGCACAGGAGCTTGTTGATCATATCGTAATGAAATTCCGTATGGTTAAATTCGCTCGTATCCCGTCTTACAACCAGCTCTTCTCCGGTGACCCGGTATGGGCAACTCTGGAAGTAGCAGGTATGGGACAGGACGGACGTTCCATGGTAACAAAGAACGACTATCGTTTCCTTCATACACTTGAGGATATGGGACCGGCTCCGGAGCCGAACCTTACAGTTCTCTACTCTTCAAGACTGCCTGAGAACTTCAAGAAATATGCAGCAGACATCTCTGTTACAACAAGTTCCATCCAGTATGAGAACGATGATGTTATGCGTCCGGTATGGGGCGATGACTACAGCATCTGCTGCTGTGTATCTGCTACAGAGACAGGTAAAGAGATGCAGTTCTTCGGTGCTCGTGCAAACCTTGCAAAATGCCTTCTTTACGCGATCAACGGTGGTGTTGATGAGAAGACAAAACAGCAGGTAGGACCGCAGTATCAGCCGATCACTTCCGAGTACCTTGACTATGACGAAGTAATCGCAAAATACGACCAGATGATGGACTGGCTTGCACATCTGTACGTTGGAACACTGAACATGATCCACTACATGCATGATAAATACTACTATGAGGCAGCTGAGATGGCACTTATCGATACAAAGGTTGACCGTTCCTTCGCAACAGGTATCGCCGGATTCTCACACGTAGTAGATTCCCTTTCCGCTATCAAATATGCAAAAGTAAAAGCAATCCGTGACGAGGACGGAATCACAACAGACTTCCAGGTTGAGGGTGACTTCCCACGTTATGGTAACGATGATGACAGAGCAGACGAGATCGCAACAACTCTGCTTTCCACATTCCTTGAGAAGCTGAAACACATCCATACCTATCGTGATTCCAAGCCAACCACATCCATCCTTACCATCACATCCAACGTTGTTTATGGTAAAGCTACAGGATCTCTTCCGGACGGAAGAAAAGCCGGCGAGCCTCTGGCACCGGGAGCAAACCCGTCTTACGGCGCAGAGCAGAACGGACTTCTTGCTTCCCTGAACTCTGTTGCAAAGCTTGACTATGAGGATGCCCTTGACGGAATCTCCAATACTCAGACGATCAACCCGGATGCACTTGGCCATTCTGAGGAAGAGCGTACAGAGAATCTTGTAAATGTACTTGACGGATACTTTGATCGTGGTGCACATCACCTCAATGTAAACGTATTCGGTAAAGAGAAACTTATCGATGCTATGGAGCATCCGGAAAAAGAGGAGTATGCAAACTTCACGATCCGTGTTTCCGGATACGCTGTTAAGTTCATCGACCTTACAAGAGAGCAGCAGCTTGACGTTATCGCAAGAACCTGCCACGAAAGGATGTAATAAAAAATATGGACGACCAGAAAAAAATCACTGGCTACGTCCACTCACTGGAGAGCTTCGGCTCTGTTGACGGACCAGGAGTCCGGTATGTGATCTTTTTGAGCGGCTGCGCCATGCGCTGTCAGTTCTGCCACAATCCGGACACCTGGCAAATGAAAACAGGGACGGAGTACACAGCAGATGAGCTGCTTGAAAAAGCCTGTCGATACCGCTCTTACTGGGGAAGTAAGGGCGGTATTACTGTGAGTGGAGGCGAGCCACTGTTACAGATCGATTTCCTCACTGAGCTGTTCAGAAAAGCAAAAAAACTTGGGATCCACACAACACTTGATACCAGCGGCAACCCTTACACAGAAGAGGGTCCGTGGTATGAAAAATGGGAAGAGTTGATGAAGTACACAGATCTTGTCATGCTGGATATCAAGCACATTGATGAGGAACAGCATAAGATCCTCACAGGATGTACCAATAAAAATATTCTTGCCATGGCCCGGAAGCTTTCCGATATGGGCGTATCCATGTGGATCCGTCACGTACTGGTTCCGGAACGCAATGACCGGGATGACTATCTCCACCGGCTGGCTGACTTTATTGCAACACTGAAGACCGTTGAGAGAGTGGAGGTTCTTCCATATCACACACTCGGAACCTTTAAATGGGAAAATCTGCATATTGATTATCCGCTGAAGGGAATCAATCCGCCAACGAAAGAACGTATCGAAAATGCGGAAAAAATCCTGGGAGCAGGTACACAGTAATAAAAAAACCATATCTTATGTCGAAAAACAGACATAGATATGGTTTTTTTGATGTTCACACCAGTTCTTTGTTTTTGATCAGCATTTCTTTGATGATATCCTGTGTATAGGAACCTAAGCGGCGCTGAGTATCCCGGTCAAGCTCTGAAGGAATGATAGGCTTGCCATATTCGATCACTACGTGTGTAGGTGTCATCTTCGGGAAATTGGCCTCCCAGATATTGGCAGAGTTGCTGATCGCAATAGGAATGATCGGGCTTTTGGCTCTGGCTGCGATCTTGAAGCTGCCGTCATGGAAAGGCAGCATTTCTGTTTCATCAGCATTCTTATTTCTGGTTCCTTCCGGGAAGATACATATGGAAATGCCGGATTTCACATAGTCTGCGGCCTGAAGGATCGTTTTCAGACCCTGCTTGATATCCTCTCTGTCGAGAAAGAGACAGTAGAGATTGCGCATCCAGTTGGAGAGCAGCGGATAATGCTCCATTTCCTTCTTGGCAACATAGCCGGTGCGGATCGGACAGCGGCTGTAGGTGAGCAGGATGTCGAAATAGCTCCGGTGGTTTGCTACATAGAGAACAGCCTGATCCTTTGGAACGTTTTCTTCGCCGATGACGGTGACTTTGGCGCCTGTGATCCACAGGATGAATTTGAATATGGCCTGTACCATGCGCAGAGAGCTGATATCCTTAGTCATGGGAGAAAATTTCCCGATGATCCATTCTACAAGGAGAACCGGAATGGTCAGCACCAGATAGGCGATCACCACGATACAGACAAGTATGAATCGAATCATGTCTTTTGTCCTTTCTGTTATAGATACTTGCGGAGAGTTCCGCAGTAAGATGGTATTTTTATATTATACGAAGAAAATCCGATAGTTGCAATAAATCTTTCCCTGCTCACATAGAATAAATACTGAATAATGGTTACTGTTTACTGGTGATCTTCCGCAAAGCGTGTTACTGAGAACGGAGTGAACAGTAACGAATCATGCAGGTGGCTTATATTATGAAAAAAGCAGTATTTCTGCGGATCGTGCTGACAGCTGCCGTGCTGGCACTGCTGCTTTCCGGGTGTCGATTTGTCCGGGTGGAGGAAGAAGAACGAAAACCGGTAGATTACACCGTTGTGGAACGCCGGGATATCCCGGAGGAGCTTTCCAGGCTTATGGAAGAAAAAAAGGAAAAGGAATTTCAGCTGAGTTATGAAACCGGAGAGGATCTTTACCTGGCCAAAGGGTACGGGCGGCAGATGAGTGGCGGATACAGTATCCAGGTAGAGGAGCTTGGAGAATCCTCGAATGGGATATTTTTTGTTACAAAACTTCTTGGACCGGAGGATCTTAAGGAGGCAGGAGTTCCGTCCTATCCCTGCATTGTGATAAAAACCCGGAAACAGGAAAAGCCGGTAACGTTCCGGGAAAGCAGCAGTCCGGTGAAAAAAGAGTCGGAGAAAGGGGAATAGACTGTGGAATTAAAAAAAGAAAGCATGCAGATATTAAAGGAAAAAAGCAGGGCAAAAAGTCAGATCACTTTTGATGAGGATTTTAATGTACCGGATGCAAAACCGGATGCAGGAAGACTGATCCAGAATAAGGGCAGGATCATTATGGATGATGTCCGTCTTACTGACGGGAAAGGTATTCTTACGGGAAATCTGCAGGTAGATATCCTTTATGTGGGGGAAGAAAGAGGGATCGTCAGCAGTCTTACTGCAAAACTTCCATTTGAGGAAACCTTGAACCTGAAGGATATCATAAACGGGGATAAAATGTGTCTGAAGTGGGAAATTGAAGATCTTACGATCCGCCTGATCCATTCCAGAAAGCTCAATATCAAAGCTTTGGTAACTTTTTGTGCGACTGTGGATGAAACGGAACAGATCCGCCTTCCGGTGGCGCTGGATGCAGAAGAGGTATCTGTCAGAAAAAAAACAGTCCGTTTTCTGGGACTTACCGTACATAAAAAAGATACACTCCGGATCAAGGATGAGTATACCATTGCCTCCAATCGTCCGGATATCGCCAGTCTGATCTGGTATACTATGGATGTACGGGGGCTGGATCTGAAGCCGGAGGAAAATGTGGTAAAGGCAAGGGGAGAGCTGTCTGTTTTTGTGCTGTACGGAGCAGAAGATACAGAAGCCCCGGTGCAGTGGCTGGAATATTCGCTGCCTTTTTCCGGAGAAGTGGAATGTCCGGACTGCACGGAGGAACTGATTCCGCTGATCGAAGCTTCGGTGATGCATCAGAGTCTGGAGGCCAAACCGGATGTCGATGGGGAAGAACGGATCCTTGTTTCGGATGTGGTGCTGGAGCTGGATATGAAATTTTTCAGGGAAGAGGAATATGATCTCATTACCGATGTGTATACACCGATCCGTGAATGTGTTCCGGAAGGAAAGAATGAGGTACTGGAACGGCTTCTGGTACGTAATTTTTCCAGATGCAGGATCAGTGACAGGATCCAGGTAAAGGAGACTCAGGGAAAAGTCCTCCAGCTGTGTCACAGTCAGGGAAAAGTGAAGATTGATAAGACCAGGATCGTAGAGAACGGTGTGCAGGCAGATGGCGTGGTCATGCTGAAGATCCTGTACATTATTGGAAATGATGATATGCCGTTTTATTCCATGGAGGCAATGATACCGTTTTCCCATATGGTGGAAGCAAGAGGGATCCGACAGGACAGCTGTTATCAGTTAAAAGCAAAGCTGGAGCAGCTTTCCGCAGCCATGGCAGATGGAAATGAGATCGAGATCCGGGCAACTGTAGGACTGGAGCTTCTGGCAGTTGCCAGAGAACCGGTATTTATCATTGAGAAAGTAGAGGAAAAACCACTGGATATGAAAAAACTCCAGGCTATGCCGGGAATCCTGGTTTATATGGTAAAACCGGGAGATGAATTGTGGGATATCGCAAGGAAATATCACACATCTATCCAGGAGATCCGGACGATCAATGCTCTCAAGGAAAATCAGGAACCCTCTCCGGGAACTCCGCTTCTTGTTGTGAAAAAAGTGGAAGGTCAGATCAAATAAAAAGTGGAATATTTTGCTGTTGAAAAGAATGTAAAAATCATATAAAATACATGTATAAATACTGTATACAAAGTACAAATGGAGGGGCTTATGCGTTTAAAAGCAATGGCAAAGATCAATCTCGGACTTGATGTTCTGGGAAAGAGAGAGGACGGTTATCATGAGGTACGCATGATCATGCAGACCATCCGTATGTATGATATCCTGGATATCAGAAAGACCAGACGGCCGGGGATCGTACTGACGACCAATCTTCCGTTTATTCCTACAGATCAGAGAAATCTTGTATATAAGGCAGCACAGATGCTGATGGAGGAGTTCGATGTTGAAGAGGGACTTTCCATCAAGCTTCGTAAATTTATCCCGGTGGCAGCAGGCATGGCAGGAGGCAGCTCCGATGCAGCGGCCGCATTTGTGGGTGTGAACCGGATGTTCCATTTAGGGCTTACCGAAGAACAGCTGATGGAACGTGCAGTAAAGGTCGGAGCAGATGTTCCGTATTGTATCATGCGGGGAACAGCTCTTGCGGAGGGAATCGGAGAGAAGCTGACCAGACTTCCGGAAGTTCCGAAATGTTATGTTCTGATAGGAAAACCGGGAATCAATGTTTCCACAAAAACAGCCTATGAGAATCTGAATCTGGAAGGGATCGGAAAACATCCGGACATCGATGGACTCATCGGAGCTATCAGAAATAATGATCTGTATGCCATGGCATCCAGAATGGAGAATGTATTTGAACCGGGGATCATCCGACAGTATCCTGTGATCGGCAATATCAAGAACCTTATGGAAGAAAAAGGTGCGCTGAAAGCCGTGATGAGTGGAAGCGGTCCTACTGTGTTTGGAATCTTTAATAACAGGGATAAGATGGCCGCGGCAGCCAGAAGCCTCAGAAAGAGCGGGCTTGCAAAGACTGTATTTGCCACGGATATTTACAATAGAGATGGAGGAGTTACAAATGACAAGTGATTTTTCTGTGGATATGAATGAATATCTGCCGCTTCGGGATGTTGTTTTTAACACCTTGCGGCAGGCAATCCTAAAGGGAGAGCTGAAGCCGGGCGAAAGACTTCTGGAGATTGCCCTTGCAGAGCGTCTTGGCGTGAGCAGAACACCGGTGCGTGAGGCTATGCGCAAGCTGGAGCAGGAAGGTCTTGTAGTGATGATCCCACGCAGAGGTGCACAGGTAGCCAGCATCACAGAAAAGGATCTGAACGATGTTCTGGAGGTGCGTATCGCCCTCGAAAATGTTGCCATAGAAAAAGCGTGCAAGCTGATCACAGAGGATGAGCTGGGAAGGCTCTGGGTGGCAGCCAAGGAATTTGAAAAAACAAAAGCAGAGGGAAATCTGGTCCGTCTGGCGGAAACCGATGTGGCTTTCCACGAGATCATATATCAGGCTTCTGATAATAAGCGTCTGAATCAGGTCCTGAATAATCTCCGTGAGCAGATGTATCGCTATCGTGTAGAGTATCTGAAGGAGGAGCAGACAAGAAATCTTCTGGTCAGTGAGCATGAAGAGCTGGTAAAAGCCATCCGTGAAGGAGATGTGCAAAAGGCGCAGGATATTTCTTTCCATCATCTGGAGAATCAACGAAAAGCGATCATCCGTACTATCCGCGCGGAGAATGAGGCCAAAGAGGCCGAGAAAAAAGAATAAGAACCGGATATGCGGGAATATTAAGAGAGATGTCATTGGGGCATCTCTTTTTTTAACCGAATCAAGTAAGTCCCCTGTTTCAATTGCGAAAAGCAATAAGCAGTGGGGGAACTTGCTGTAAAGGATGGTGGCTTTATGGAAACAAAGAAGATATCGATATCTCTTCATGAAAATGAATCGTATATCCGGAAACGGTGTGAAAACTGCGATGATATCCTGATCAGGCCCATGCGCCTTGGTGAGGGACATAAGGCGGACTGTCTGATGGTCTATATTGAGGTTGCGGTTTCAAACATGATGCTGGATGATTCTGCTATCGGAAAAATGATCAATCATTTCTGGGAGATCCCGGAGGAAAAGATCCGGGAATTTATCCGCCGAAACAGTCTTGGAATTGCAGATGTGAAGGAGCTGTCTTCCATGAAGGAGGTATTTGGTGCCATTCTTTCGGGAAATGCAGTTTTCTTTCTGGATGGATACGACAAAGCAATGAAAATTTCCAGTAAAGGATATCCGGGGCTGGCTGTATCAGAGGTGAAAACGGAAAAGGTCCTCAGAGGTTCCAAGGAGGGGTTCTGTGACAGTGTAAAAACCAATGCGGCTCTTGTGAGAAAGCGGATCCGGGATACCAGGCTGAAGGTGGAGCAGAGCAGCATCGGTGTACGCTCCAATACGGTGGTACAGCTTCTTTATGTGGAGGATCTGGTCCATGAGGAGCTTCTGACTGCTGTGAAAGAGCGCCTGGAATCTTTTGCAGTGGACGGGATCCTGGACAGCGGGATGCTGGAACAGCTGACAGAAGAAGCATGGTATTCTCCCTTTCCTCAGTTTCAGACAACGGAGCGGCCGGACCGGGCTGCCCAGGAGCTGCTGAATGGAAAAGCAGTTCTGCTCTGCGACAATTCGCCGGTGGCACTGGTGGTTCCCGGAGCATTCAACAGTTTTATGGAAAGCAGTGAAGACTGGTACAACCGTTTTGAGATGGCATCCTTCCTGCGGGTGCTCCGGTATCTGGCCATGGCTGTGGCAACGCTGCTCCCCGGACTTTATCTGGCTGTGATCCGGTTTCATACACAGATCCTTCCGGCGAATCTGATCCTTTCCTTTGCACAGGCAAGAGAGGGCGTTCCATTTTCCAGTGTAGTGGAGCTGGTGTTCCTGGAACTGTCTTTTGAGTTGATACGGGAGGCTGGTGTGCGGATCCCGGGAGCTCTTGGAAATGCCATTGGGATCGTAGGAGGACTGATCATCGGACAGGCTGCGGTGGAGGCCAATCTTGTCAGCCCGGTGGTAGTGATCATCGTGGCACTGACAGCACTGGGATCACTGGCTATACCTAATGAGGAATTTGCTTCTGCATTCCGGCTTCTGAAGTACGCTTTTCTGTTTCTGGGAGGATTTCTAGGTATATTCGGAATCGTGTTGGGACTGTATCTCACCATGGCGCATCTGGCAGGACTTTTAAGCTTCGGTGTCCCATATCTGGTACCTTTTGTAGAGAAGAACAGTGAGGCGGAAACCGGTGGAAGGATTTTGCGACAGCCCTTCCGGAAGCGGAAATTCCGGCCGCTGTATGCCAGAAATGCCCAGAAACGCAGGCTTCGGACAAGGCCATGGAGCCGGAAAGGATAAAGGTTATGAGATTTGCGGAGAATAACAGGATTTCCCACAGACAGCTTTTTCGGCAGATCATACTGGTGTTTCCGGCGCCGTTTCTGCTGTGCCTGTTTAAGAATGGAGCGATGTTGGGCATCAGTGCCATGGCAGGGACAGCTGCTGCGGCCGTAGTGCTCTCTTTTTATGTGATCTGGCTGATACGTCTGACACCTGCATATGGAGAGCTTTCCAAAAGGACAGGAAGTTTTACTGTACGATTTATTGGCCTGTTCTTTTTGGTATATGTGATCGCAAGTTCGGCATTTCTTTCGGGCCTTCTGGGGGAGGTGATCCCGGAAAGTCTGATCAGCGGGATTTCCGGAAAATGGCTGTCTCTTCTTGCAGTTGTAGCCTGTAGTCTGGGAACGCATCGCGGAATGCAGAGAAGAGGGCGGATCGCTGAGGTGTCCGGAAGGATTTTTCTGGCAGGGATCCTTCTTCTGATGCTTTTATGTGCAGGGCAGGGAAAAACAGAGTACTTTATGGAAGTGATGAAAGATCCGGAAACAGGATTTACAGGAGAGCGATGGCTCCGTGATCTGTATACACTTTTGTGTGCTTTTTCAGGAGCAGGACTTCTTCCCTTCGGGCTGGAGTATGCAAAAAAACAAGGAAGTGCCAGAAAACCTGTGATCCTGGCTTTTCTTACAGTTTGCGGGATCATTTTTGGAATGCAGCTCCTTCTTCCGGCAGTTTTTGGAGGTGCACGCCTTAAAAACGAGATCTGTCCGGTACTGCCTCTTCTGGAGGGTGCAGATCTTCCGGGAAACGTACTGGCGAGATTTGATGTGATATGGATGGGGTTTCTGGTATTCGGACTTTTGTTTTCTCTGGGAAGTTTGTTTCATTACGGAAATCAGATCGCGGAAAAAACCGGATTCGGGACCGGTCGGTACTGGATCCCGGCAGCAGGCTGGCTGCTTTCCCTGTATGAGAGAAACGGGATGGGGATCCGGGAGTATTATGGCTGGTATCTGGGGTACATCTTTGTACCGTTTCTGCTTGTGATACAGCTTTTTCTCAGTACGGAAAACCGGGGAAGACGGAAGAAAAAAGTAACTGTGGCAGGACTTGTCCTGGTCATCACTTTGACGGGATCAGGCTGTGCGGCAGTAGAACCGGAAAAAAGAGCTTATCCGCTGGCACTGGGGGCCGGTGTTTCAGAGAATGGCTTTGTGCTGAAATATGCAATGCCGGATATGAGTACAGCTACCGGACAGGAAAAACCGGACGAAGATCCGATTTCTGTGCTGACTCTTTCCGGCCGAGACTTTCAGGAGATCGAGGCAGTTTACAACCGGTCTCAGGAAAAATTTCTGGATCTGGGTCATCTTGAAGTGCTGATCTTGGATGAACAGATCCTGGGAGAGGGAGCCCGGGAAGCACTGATCGGATATCTGAAGCAGGAAGAGCATATCGGAGAGGATGTCTACGTGTTCCGGACGGATATGCTGGGAGATGTTTTTCACTGGAAGGGAGCCCGGGAAAGCTCCATAGGGGAATACCTTCAGGGAATTCAGGAGAACCGCACATCCGGGCAGCAGAAGAAGGGTGTGACTCTGCGGGAGGTATATCATCAGTTCTGTCAGGATGGAACGCTGCCCTGGCTTCCGGAGATATGGGTGGAAGGTGAGCTTCTGGAAGTGGATTACGGCAGTAATGAATAGATGGGAGCCGGACTGTTAATAATACAGATGATGATCAGTACGATAAATCGTACAGTATATCTCTGGATAAGATTATCAGAAGATTTTTGACAGGAGGGCTTGCTCATGGAGCATATAAAAATGAAGAAGCATGTATTAAAAAAAGCAGGAGGGTTCCTTTTGCTCACGGCAGTGATCCTTGCAGGGAGTACCTGGGAGAGAAGAACTGCCGGTGATCGGCAGCCACAGTTTTATGCCTGGTGGGGAACGATCTACCCGGAATTCTGCTTTGAAAAAGCAGAGGACAACGGGGAAAATAAGCCGGTGAAGATATCCTTCTGGCTTGCGCAAGCCCTGGATTGGTGATACAATATTTCAACGGACCAATCACGTTCGATTAATTATTTCAGGAGATAAGATCAATGAATATAGACAGAAACGCACCGGTGGGTGTGTTTGATTCCGGTATCGGAGGACTGACAGTAGCCCGGGAGATCATGCGCAATCTCCCATCGGAAAAAATCGTATATTTCGGAGACACAGCCAGAGTTCCCTATGGAAGCAAATCCAGAGAAACGGTGATCCGTTATTCCCGCCAGATCATTCATTTTCTGCAGGAACAGAAGGTGAAGGCCATTGTGGTGGCCTGTAATACAGCCAGTGCATTTGCTCTGGATGCGGTGAAGGATGAACTGGATATCCCGATCCTTGGAGTGATCGAGGCCGGTGCCAAAGTTGCTGCCCAGGAAACCAGAAATAAACGGGTGGGCATTATCGGAACGGTGGGTACGGTAGGAAGCGGTATCCATGCCTCTTATCTGAAGGAACTGGATCCGGAGATCACCGTGATCGGAAAAGCGTGCCCGCTGTTTGTTCCGCTGGTAGAAGAGGGCTGGTATCATGATCCGGTCACCGAGGAGGTTGCCAGAAGATATCTGAAGGAGCTGCAGGAGCAGGAGATCGATACACTGATCCTCGGATGTACGCACTATCCTCTTTTAAGATCTACCATTCGCAAGATCATGGGTGAGGAGGTCTGCCTTGTGAATCCTGCATATGAGACGGCGCTGGAGCTTAAAAAGCTGCTCTCCAGACTGGATCTTGCCAGCAATGAGGTAGCACAGGAGGAATTCCCGTATCGCTTTTATGTAAGTGATCTTGCAGAGAAGTTTAAGGATTTTGCCAATTCTATCCTGCCGTATAACGTAGAAAAAACACAGAAGATCGATATCGAAAAATATTAAACAGATCTGTACATAAATGATAGGAGAAAAGAATGCAGAAAGAAGTTTTGATCCATGTAAGAGGGCTTCAGATGATGGATGCACAGGGGGATCAGGAACCTATAGAGATCATTGTTCCGGGACAGTATTATTTCCGCAATGGTTCTCATTATCTCAGATATGAGGAACTGCTGGATGAAACAGCAGAACCCACCATCAATTACATAAAAGTATCCGGAAAGGGTCTGGAGGTCAGCAAGAAGGGACTGGTCAATGTACACATGGTATTTGAACAGGGCAAAAAAAACATGACCTATTATACTACCCCTTACGGAACACTTCAGATGGGAATCTCAGCTACGAATCTGGAGCTGACGGAAAGCGAAGAGAACCTTCAGATCAAAGCAGATTATGCGCTGGATATGAATGAAGAACATGTGGCAGACTGCTATCTGGCGATCCAGGTACAGCCAAGAGACTGCAAGGATTTTGTTTTATAGATCCTGCAGAAAATAAAAGATATATAATTACACTACATAAGAACAGCCGCCATGCATCAGGGGAATTCCTGAAAGCATGGCGGCTGTTTTGGATTCTGATCATTTACGGAATCTTGCGAGGAAGCCTTTTTTCTTCTTCTGTGGTACTTCGAGAGAACCACGGATTCCTTTTACGCCAACGATGTAAAGGCCGCTGACTTCAGCTTTGATCTCTTTTTTGACCGGGATCAGATCAAAAACTTTTTCATCTGCAATAAGGATGTTGATCTTCGGACCGACTTTGGCTTTTACGATCGGAAGCTTGGACCGGCGCATAAGCTTAGGTGTCTGGTCGATGACCATCTGTGGAAGTCCGGAATCTTTCAGCGGCATCCGTTTTTTATCGATGACCAGCATGGAAACTGTCTGCTTGTTAGCCTGGATCTGAGCCTGCTGTTCGTCCTGTTTTTTCTGAGCTTTTTTTCCGAAGAAATAGAGTGCGATCACTGCTGCGATCAGAATAACGAGGATGACCAGAAGAACGATGGTAACTGTACTCATTTGAGAATCCCCCTGTATATATATTTGTTTCGCAATCGGTTACATTACGCAAACAACATTTTAGCATTGTTTCGTCAAAAAGGCAATTAAAAAAGTGAAAAAGACAGGTGGAACGGTGGAAATTTCAGCAGTTACCAGTTATAATGATTACGATGCAGTTCATCTGTGTATGCTGCAGAGAATACAGGACATAACTATCTTTGAGCTAACATATGTAATGGATAAACCAGAGATGGAGGAAATATTATATGAAAGAGAAAAAGCCCGGGGGAACCCGACCGGAAATGGGGACTCCTGAGTACGAAGAATGGCGGAAAGAGGTATTGAAACGCCGCAGAAAGCGCCAGCTGAAGGAACGCAGAAAACGTCTGGCCATCATAACAGCGGCAATGATCGTCGCAGTCGGGGCATCAGTAGGAGTCGGTGCGCTGAAGGGCAGAAGTGAGAAGGCTTCAAAAGAGAAGATGGTTTCTTCTGACAAACAGAAAGAACAGACTGTTTCCGGAGAAAAAGCTTTAGAAGCAGGTACTAAAAATACAGAGACCGCTTCCAAAGATACTCTCGCAGAGGCAGAGCTTCTGGCCAGTCAGTATAACTATGACAAAGCTATCGATCTTCTGAAAAAGGCTCCGTCCTATGATTCTGATAAGAAGATGCAGGCAGCTGCAAAAAAATACGAAGACATAAAAGCAACCTGTACGGCATGGCCCCTTGAAAAGGTGACACATGTCTTTTATCATATTCTGATCAAGGATCCATCCAAAGCGTTTGACGGAGACTACAAAGAAGCAGATTATAATCAGGTCATGACAACCATTGATGAGTTTAACAAGATCACGCAGACCATGTATGACAAGGGCTATGTGATGGTAAGCATCAAGGACATGGCAAAGGCAGACGACAACGGGAATATCACAGAGGGAGAGATCCTTCTTCCGCCTGGGAAAACGCCGTTTGTCCTCTCACAGGATGATGTATGCTATTATCATTACATGGACGGTGACGGCTATGCCACGAAGCTGATCGTGGATGATAAAGGAAAGATCCGCAATGAATATGTGGAAGATGACGGAAGTGTCTCCGTGGGAGATTACGACATGGTTCCGCTGATCGACCGTTTTGTGGAAAAGCATCCGGATTTCTCATATCGCGGTGCAAAAGGAATCCTGGCACTTACCGGATACAACGGGATCCTGGGATACCGGACCGACGAAAGCTATGAGACCCGTCCGGCAGATCTGGATGAAAATAAAGTACAGTGGCTGGATGCACATCCGGATTTCAGCCTGGAAAAAGAACGGGCAGCCGCAAAAAAGGTTGCCGATGCCATGAAGGCAGAAGGCTGGGAATTTGCGAGCCATACCTGGGGACATCAGAATGTGGGACAGGTCACTCTGGAGAAGCTTCAGGCAGATACCGAACGTTTCAAGAAAAATGTAGATCCGCTGATCGGGGGAACGGATGTTATCATTTTTGCTTTTGGAACCGACATTACCAATGACCAGGAGTATTCCGGGGATAAATTCGAATATCTGAAGGGGCAGGGATATAATTATTACTGCAACGTGGATTCCAGCCAGTATTATGTACAGATCCGGGATCGGTACTTCCGTCAGGGAAGACGAAATCTGGATGGATACCGTATGTATTATAACCCGGAACTGTTATCCGATCTTTTTGACGTAAAAGATGTTTTTGATCCGGCAAGACCGACACCGGTACCGCCGATGTAACGGTCATATCCGGAGATACGAGGGGACTTTTAGAAAGGGGCATATATATTATTATGAAGAAAAAAATTGCAGGTGTACTGACAACAGTGCTTGCGGCGTCACTTCTTGTGGGCGGAAACCATCCGGTCACTGTTCAGGTGGACAATATGATCTCCGGGACACAGGATGACGAGGATACACAGTCTGATGAAGCGGAAGCAGAAGCTGCAGAAGCCGAAGAAGCCAAAGTAGCAGCGGACCCGGAGGACCAGCCGGCAGCTACCGAGACACCGAAGGAAGAAAAAAAGGCAGAAAAAGAAACACAGAAAAGGGAAGCTGCCGAGAACAGCTCCGACAGTACTTCCTCAGACGAAAAAACACTTCTCAAAAAAGCCAAAAAACTGGCACAGCAGTATGATTATACCGGCGCGATCTCCGTGCTGAAAAACAACTGGAAATTTGCTACCAGTGACAAGATGCAGGAAGCAGCAGCAGCCTACATGAAAAAAAGAGATGCCTGTGTGGAATATCCACTTGAGAATATCACCCATGTATTTTTTCATTCCCTGATCGTGAATACCTCACTGGCCTTTGACGGAGATTCCGATGAGGCCGGATATAATCAGATGATGACCACAGTCAGCGAGTTCAAAAAAATGCTCCAGATCATGTATGATAAGGGTTACGTACTGGTGAGTCCTCATGATATGGCTGTGATCAATGATGACGGAACCATGAGCAGGGGAAAGATCATGCTGCCGGAAGGCAAGATCCCTTTTGTTCTTTCAGAGGATGACGTCAGCTACTATCATTATATGGACGGAGACGGATTTGCCACAAAGCTGGTGATCGACGACAACGGAGATATCAAATGCGAGTATAAGAAGGCAGACGGTACAGTTGTGACCGGAGATTACGATGTGGTGCCGATCCTGGATTCCTTTGTCAAAGAACATCCGGATTTTTCCTATCATGGAAGAAAGGGTATTCTGGCAATGACCGGTTATAATGGTGTTCTGGGCTACCGTACAGATGGGGCATATAAGACCAAGAAGAATCTTCAGGATGACCAGAAGGCTTTTCTCAAGGCCAATCCGGATTTTGACTATGATAAAGAAGTAAAAGCAGCCAAAAAAGTGGCGAAGGCCATGAAAAAGGACGGGTGGGAATTTGCAAGCCATACCTGGGGTCACAGAAACGCTACAAGCTCCACAGCAGCGGAGTTGAAGACCGATAATAAAAAATGGGAAAAATATGTGGCACCCATCCTCGGAAAAACCGATATGATCATTTTTGCCTTTGGTGCGGATATCGGCGACTGGGAAGGATACACCTCGGATAATGAGAAGTATGAGTATTACAAAAGCCGTGGCTACCGCTATTTCTGCAATGTAGATTCCAGTCAGTATTTTGTGCAGATCACAAGTGAATATTTCCGTCAGGGAAGACGGAATCTGGATGGATACAGAATGTATTACAATCCGGATATGCTCAGTGACCTGTTTGATGTATCGGAGGTGTGGGATTCTTCCAGACCGACACCGGTACCGGAAATGTAAGACAGCAAACACACTTTACAAATCTGTATAAAAAAAGATTATAATCGAACCGACAGTACTTGATGAAGGGAGTAGGTTATGAAGAAAAAAGCATATCTCATGGTTCTTGCACTGTGTGCGGCACTGGCGATCACTGCATGTGGCACATCAACAGACCAGAAAGATGACAAAAAACCTGCAGCAGAAGCGCAGGATACAACAGATAAAGAAGATTCCAGATCTGCAGATTCCAAAGAGTCAGAAGAAACGGATTCCAATAAAGACAGCGAAGAGGCAGCCTCCGGAGACACAAGGCTTGTTTCCGTGGATGATGTGAGCAAATATGTGACCATCGGAGAATATAAGGGGCTGACTCTTGATAACACAGTAGAAGCCGTAACCGATGATATGGTTGACGGAAGGATCAAGGAAGAGCTTCAGAACAAGGCTGAGGAAGTAACGGAAGGCAGTGTTCAGAACGGAGATGTGGTTACCATTAATTATGTGGGAACCAAGGACGGAGTGGCTTTTGACGGCGGTACTGCAAATAATTATGAGCTGACCATAGGCTCCGGAACGTTTATCGACGGATTTGAGGACGGGATCATCGGAATGAAAAAAGGTGAGACTAAGGATCTCGATCTGACTTTCCCGAAGGAATACTCTTCGGAAGAGCTGGCCGGACAGGAAGTGGTATTTAAGGTCACTCTGCAGAGCTTTAAGCGTGCACCTGAGCTTACCGATACCTGGGTAGCCAAGAATACAGACTGCAAGAGTGTGGATGATTACAAGAAGGAAATCCGTACTACACTGGAGGATGAAGCGAAGACAAGTGCACAGAACACATTGCGTGAAACTGCATGGAACACAGTGCTCTCAGCATCTGAAGTGAAGGAATATCCACAGGAGGATCTGGATACAGCCAAGACAGAGTTTCGCAGTCTGTATGAGAATTATGCAAAACAGGGTGATATGACGCTGGAGGATTTTGTAAAAGCTCAGGGAATCTCCATGGATGATTTTGAGGAGCAGAGCGGTCAGTATGCGGAGTTTAAAGTAAAGCAGAACCTGATCGTACAGGGGATCATGGATGCGGAGAATATGACACTTGAAGACAAAAAATCTCTCAGTATCCAGGATGAACTGATCAAAGCATACAGTGTGAAGGATCTGGCTGCGCTGGTAGATAAATACGGACAGGCAGCCGTGGATGAATCCATCGGACTTCTCAGAGTGGAAGATTTTATCCTGGACAATGCAACGGTTGAGGAGAAGGTTTCTGCCGGTGATACCCAGGGAGTAAACGGAGATGATCCTTCCTCGGACGGAAGCAGTGCGGAAGGTACCGTGGATGAAGAGCTGGAAGCGGCAGAGGCTACAGATATGGTGCCGGAAGACGGCGAGGCGGATCAGGATGCAGACAGCAGCACATCGGATGCAGCGGGTCAGGAGTGATCTGACAGTATCAGCAGCTAAAAAAGTGTGGTGCCCGGAATGTGTTTCGGGTGCCATTTTTTTTACATGTGCATCGCGAAGTGTGTTACTGAGAACGGAGTGAACAGTAACAAATTAAGAGATTCTTTCGGGAATTTCCATTGTATTTAAGCGTTAAATGCGGTATGATTAAAGACAGACATTAAATATCAAAGAAAGATATGAGTATATAAACGGGGATGTAAAAAATGGACAAAAGAGTTTTGCGTGAGAGGATGCGCAGAAAACAGCAGCAGTTAAGACGGCGGCGGATGATGAAGCGGATAACCTGTGTAGTTGCGGCGATTCTTCTGCTGGTTTTTGTTGTTCGAGGGGTAATTCTTCCCATCGTCAACCATGCAGGCGGCGGAAGCAATAAGGATGCGGAGACAGTAAATGTCCAGGCAAATACCGCCGGAGCTTCCACAGGCAGCAGTACGAAGGACGGTACGGCATCGACGGATACGGCTGCTTCGGATACAGACAGCGCGGATTCCGGTACGGATGCAACGGTGATGCCGGTAAAGGGCAGTGCAGCAGGCGAAAGGCTTTCTGTTATGACTCCGGGATGGCATGAGGATTCTACAGGAAAGTGGTATCAGAATCCGGATGGTACATATTATGTAAATGGTTTTGCGGATATTGACGGAACAACATACAGCTTTGATAAAAAGGGATACATGCAGACCGGATGGGTGGAGAAAGGTGTGAAGGACTATTATTTTAATGAGGATGGCTCTTATGATCCTTCCAAGAAGCGCCCGATGATCGCTCTGACCTTTGATGATGGTCCTGGAGAGTATACAGAGACACTTCTTGATACTGTTGAGAAATACAATATCCATGTTACGTTCTTTATGCTGGGACAGAATGTGGAGGGCCGTGAATCTACCATACAGCGAATGGTAAAGCTTGGCTGCGAGATCGGTAACCATACCTGGGATCATCCGGAACAGACACTGCCGAATATGGATCTGGATTCTGTTATGCAGGAGTTCCAGAAGACGGATGATGCACTGGTAAAAGCCTGTGGGCAGGCATCAACAGTATGTCGTGCACCGTATGGCGCGATCACAGATGAGCAGATGAGTGCAGTTGGCAAGCCTTTCTTCATGTGGTCTACGGATTCTCTGGACTGGAAGCTGATGGATGCGGATGCAGATTATAACCAGATCATGAATGATTCCTCACTGGGAGACGGTTCTATCATCCTGATGCATGATATTCATGAACCATCTGTGAAGTGTGCCACAGAGAAGCTGATCCCGGCACTGATCGACCAGGGATATAAGCTTGTAACAGTCAGCGAGCTTGCAGAAGCGAAGGATGTTACGTTACAGAGTGCTTCCTATTCTGACTTCTGGGACAGCTCTCTTCAGGCTGGTCGTGTTGCAGGATATGCAGGAAATTCCAGCGATTCAGAGGATTCCTCTGAGGATGGCTCCGATGGAAGCGATTCTTCTGACGGATCGGATGTCAGTGACGGATCTTCCGATGAAGGGGACTATTCCGATGGTTCTGACGAAAGTGATTATTCGGATGGATCTTCCGATGATGGAAGCTATGATGATGGTTCCTACGACGAATCTTATGACGATGGAAGCGAAGAATATTAAAAAATGACAGGAGAGACCTGAATGACAAAATGTGCGTCATTCAGGTCTCTTTTTTGACTTTATCTGACACTGTCGGATAATAGACACATATTAGCCGGAGAGGGTTTTTCCTTGACTGAAAATATGGGGATTGGTATAATTATAGAATAAAAAATTCCACTTAAAATTGGGGAATGGACGGTGGCAGAACTATAAAGGGAGGTACCTGAAAATGGGAAAGAAATTACAATTTACGGAGCTTGACCAGTATCTGTTTGGTCAGGGCACGAATTATGATATTTACAGGAAGCTGGGAGCACATCCAGATACGCAGAACCGAAAAAAGGGGGTTTATTTTGCAGTGTGGGCACCTAATGCACAGGCGGTTTCTGTTATAGGTGAATTCAACGAATGGGATACGGAGAAGAATCCCATGAAAAAAGTTGGACCCATTGGCGTTTATGAGACATTTGTACCGGGAGCGAAGATCGGACAGCTGTATAAATTTTACATTACAGGTGCACATGGTGAGGAGCTTTACAAGGCAGATCCATATGCCAATGCCGCTGAAATGCGTCCCGGAACAGCTTCTCGTATTACAGATATCACCAACTATAAATGGAAAGATGATACCTGGATGAAAAATCGCGAGAACTTTGATCCGGACACAGGTGCCATGTCTATCTATGAGGTGCATCCGGGTTCCTGGATGAAGCATCCGCAGACAGCAGAGGATGAGGATGGTTTCTATTCCTACAGAGAACTGGCGCCGAAGCTTGCACAGTATGTCAAAAAAATGGGATACACCCATGTGGAGCTTATGGGTATTGCAGAGCATCCTTTTGACGGTTCCTGGGGCTATCAGGTAACCGGCTATTACGCACCGACTTCCCGCTACGGAACACCGCAGGATTTCAAATATCTGGTGGATTATCTTCACCGTCAGAAAATCGGTATCATTCTTGACTGGGTACCGGCACATTTTCCGAAGGATGCACACGGACTGGTTAACTTTGACGGAACTGCTGTATATGAGCATGCAGATCCGAGACAGGGTGAGCATCCGGATTGGGGAACCAAGATCTACAATTACGGACGTCCGGAGGTGAAGAATTTCCTGATCGCAAACGCTCTTTACTGGGTAGAGGAATGCCACGTTGATGGTCTTCGTGTAGATGCGGTTGCATCCATGCTCTACCTGGATTACGGTAAGAAAGACGGTGAGTGGATCGCCAATAAATACGGCGGAAACAAGAATCTGGAGGCTATTGAATTTTTTAAGCATCTGAATACCGTTGTTCTCGGAAGAAATCATGGAACTGTCATGATCGCAGAGGAATCTACCGCATGGCCGATGGTAACAGGTAAGGCAGAAGACGACGGGCTTGGATTCTCTCTGAAGTGGAATATGGGCTGGATGAACGACTTCCTGGAATACATGAAGCTAGATCCATATTTCCGTAAATTTAATCATAATAAGATGACATTTTCTATGACTTATGCATACAGTGAGAAATATGTTCTGGTTCTGTCTCATGATGAGGTAGTACATCTGAAGTGTTCTATGCTGGAGAAGATGCCAGGAGAGCTGGATGATAAATTCAAGAACCTGAAGGCCGGATATACTTTTATGTTCGGGCATCCGGGTAAGAAGCTTCTGTTTATGGGACAGGATTTCGGACAGCTGCGTGAGTGGAGTGAGGCCAGAGAGCTTGACTGGTATCTTCTTGGCGAGGAAAATCATCAGAAGTTGCAGCAGTATGTCAGTGATCTTCTGCATATCTACCGCAAATATCCGGCACTTTACGGTGCAGATAATGATCCATCTGCATTTGAGTGGATCAATGCCAACGATGGCGACAGAAGTATCTTCAGCTTTGTGAGAAAATCTCCTACAAGACGTAATAATATCCTGATAGTATGCAACTTTACACCGGTAGCACGTCCGGATTACCGTGTAGGCGTTCCGAAGAAAAAACAGTACAAGCTGATCATGGATGAGCAGGGGCTTCTTCCGAAGGGCAAGGTATTTAAAGCCGAAAAGAAAAATTGTGACAACCGGGAGTTTTCTTTTGCATATCCGTTGGAAGCTTATGGAGTTGGTATATTTACATACTGATATTCTGTATAGCGAAATCTTTGAAAGAAAATATAAGAGATAAAATAAAAATACCGGAGATCTGTGTACCTTTGAAGTGTTGGCTTCAGAGGTGCCGGATCTCCGGTATTTTATGGATCTGGGTATAAACTGGTTACGAAAAGTTATCGCTATTCTTCGCTATCATCGTAGGAACCATCATCGTAGGAACCGTCGTCGTAGGAACCATCATCGTAGGAACCATCATCGTAGGAACCGTCGTCGTAGGAACCATCATCGTAGGAACCGTCATCGTAGGAACCGTCGTCAGAGTAACTGTCATCGTAGGAACCGTCATCCGAGGAGTCGTCTGTGCTGCCTGAGTTATTATCAGCAGAGTTAAAGTCTTCGGAAGTGATGTCAATGCCTTTATCTGCGTAATATTTTTCTGCTGTGATGGAGTCGGTATCTTCTACGACATTTCCGGATGCATCGATCATGTTCAGGTCTGTGTCAATGGTCACATCCAGGAGGTTGGTTCCTGTGGATGGAGTGACATTCATGGACATGATCTCGTTGAACTTCTTTTTCAGGTTGTCAAGAGTGAATACACCGGAGCCAATGTATGACTGTACACCGTTCTGAGATGCAAGTTCTTCTGTGTAATCGGAAAGCATATATGGTCCGAATTCACCGGCATCGCTGTTGTAATGCATGACCAGAGGTTCCACTGTAGGGGTCAGGATCTCAATTGAGGTCTTGCCGTCCTGTACGGTTTTCTGAATGGTGAATTTTGCCATTCCGCCGAGAAGTTCTTCTAGCTTCTGCTGGGTGGATACGAAATTTCCCAGAGAGTAGAAGACTACAGTTTCATTGCCTTTGTCATCAGTAAGGCGGCCATATGGCTGGAGTACATGTGGATGTCCGCCGATGATGACATTTACGCCCTGCTCCATAAGGTAGGCTGCCCACTGTTTTTCGTATTCGTTTGGCATGGTTTCGTCTTCGGTACCCCAGTGTGCTACAAAGATGATGCAGTCGGCCTGCTGTTTTGCTTTCTGGATCATGGCTGTGATCTTGTCTTTGCGGATCATGTCGATCATGTAGTCTTTTCCTTCAATGCCGCCTACGTTTGTGCCGTAGGTGTAATCCAGAAATGCGATCTTGATACCGTTTACTTCACGGATCTTGACGGTGTCGGCATCTTCCTGGGAGTCGTGGATCCCCAGAAGTGTGACATCCGGATATTTGGTTTTCCAGAAGTTCAGTGTGTCTGTGAGGAAGCCTTCTCCGAAGTCATCGATGTGGTTGTTGGCGGATTCTACTACGTTGAATCCTGCTTTTATAATGGCGTCTCCTACTTCTGTGGGTGTTGCAAAGGATGGGTAGGAGCTTACGCTGTCATGGTCGGTTGTGAAGACGGTTTCCTGATCGATCATTTTGATGTCTGCGTCCTTGATGGCGTCCTTGATGTGGGTGTAGATCTTGTCGTAGTTCCAGTTGCCGTCAGAGGATGCTCCTGCGTCGATGAGACTCTGGTGATAGAGGTTGTCGCCTACTGCGATGACGGAGGCAGTGGTAGTTTCGGCAGTGGTGTCGGCTGCTTCCTGCTCGGCCTTGGCTTTGACTGCCGCAGCTTTTTTCTGGGCGTCTATGGCTGGTTTGCGGATGAGGTGGTAGTCCAGCTGATTGAAGAAGAGGACCAGGATCGCAAGGACGATGACGGATGCCATAAGACTTACGCGGGCATTGCTGCGTTCGCGGAAGTTCAGGGGGATGTTGTCCTTGGGGTTGCGCCGGGTTTCTCTGAGGGGCTCCGGGGTGGAGCTTTTTTTGAAGACTCCTTTGAGGGAGTCGGGGATTTTGATGTTGGGTGGAAATTTCATTTATATTTTACCTTGTCTTTCTTTGGATTTTGAATGCGATTGATTGGTGATTGTTCGCTTTGTTATTTTTGATTTTTGTTGTGTGGTTGTATTATAGCAGATTTTTATTTTGGTGGGAAGAGGGTGGTGGGGGTGAACGTACGCCCGAGTCGGGGATGCTGTCTGGTCTGCGGCTTCGTCGGGGGCTGGCTTCTAGGCTGCCGGGAATCTGCTAAAAGTGTTTTCCAAAAGTCCGAACTCGCGTCTTGCAGCCGCTCAGACAGCGGACTTTTGAAAAACAACGCAGATTTCCGCCAGCC